>JAOTYS010000197.1 GCA_029861795.1 Gammaproteobacteria bacterium
CCTGAAGGCAAACCTGCAACGTGCCCCTACCCCGGTCACAGACCTGATGTAGGTGCCTCTTTAGGCGCACACACATTGTTCGCCTGAAGGCAAACCTGCAACGTGCCCCTACCCCGGTCACAGACCTGATGTAGGTGCGTCTTTTAGGCGCACACACATTGTTCGCCTAAAGGCGAACCTACAACATCCTTCGAAATCTAATGGTGCCCCTCGGCCGATAACCCGCGAACGGAGCTACAGTTTGTCGCGCAAGCTGTAGTACAACATTCCTGCAACAAGGCCAGGCCAACGCAGCAGTGTGCCTCCTGGAAAGTCGGGAGTCGGAATACTTGCAAACACATCGAAGCGTTCCGCGGTCCCGGCCACGGCTTCAGCGATCAACTTCCCCGCAAGCGTGGTGAGTGCAACCCCGTGGCCGGAGAACCCTTGGGCAAAAAACACGTTCGGGTCTAGACGACCGAAGTGCGGTAGTCGCCTCATGGTAATGGCCAAAGTGCCGCCCCATGCATAGTCGATTCGCGCATCTGCGAGTTGTGGATATACACGAAGCATGTAATTGCGGACAAATGCCTTGATATCTCTTGGGAAACGCCGGGTGTAGTTCTCACCACCGCCGAATAACAGACGTTTATCTGCAGATAGACGAAAATAATTGATCACAAACTTACTATCCGCAATGGCCACATCATCGCGAATAATAGATCGAGCTCGATCGTCACCCAACGGCTCGGTCGCCAGGATAAAGTTATTGATGGGTATGATTCGCCCGCTCACACGAGGCTCGAGTGAATCAAGATAACCGTTGCATGCCAACACCACGTAGTCAGCTTTGACGCACCCGTATGGTGTATGTACTGTAGTGGGTGATTTTTGATCGTAACCGGTAACCCGGCTGCCTTCGAATAGCCTTGCGCCGGCGCCTAGACCGGCCTGCGCCAAACCGATAGCGTAGTTCAACGGATGAAGATGACCCGCGTCAGTGTCGAGGTTACCGCCAAAGTAGATGTGCGTGCCTAGCATCTCTGACACCTCTTCACGTGATACCGATCTGATGTGTGGATAGTTGTACTGCGTACGAAGCTTGTCCGCGTAGTGTGCGAACCATTCTGCATGTGGCGCCTTGTGTGCGACATGCAGGATTCCGGGTTTCAAGTCACAAGGGATTTGGTGACGTCGAATACGCTCCTTCACTGCAGCCTTGGCCGCTTCCGCTAGAGACCAAAGCTTGCTGGCCACATCATTACCCAACATCCGCTCTAGTGATTCTTGGTCCCTGCGCTGCCCGCTACCCAGCTGCCCCCCGTTACGTCCGGATGCACCCCATCCAACACGCCCTGCTTCCAACAAGACCACCTCATAATCACTTTCTGCCAAATGCAGCGCCGCTGACAAACCGGTAAAACCACCTCCTATTACACACACGTCGCAACCAGTATCCCCATCCAGTCGATCCAATTTAGGCGCGTCGACCGCCGTTGCCTCATAATAGGAATCCGCGTGGTTAGGCTGGCTCATGGTTAAGCTCACGAGTTTGATCAGTCACACCGCATGGGCGTGCGGGGTTATTAGCAAGAGGATGTCTACAGCTTTGGCCGTTTGATACAGTATTGACTTAGAGAACATAACTGAAAGTGTACCACCCGGGTGGTACAACATTGCTCGTGACTAATCCCTACAAGCCACTGTCTCAAACACTACGATCAGACTAAAAAACGTGAAACTAGTCGATCTGCAGTACTGGATTTTTGACATGGACGGAACGTTAACCCACTCGGTTCATGACTTTGAAGCCATCCGTGCAGAACTGGGCATAACGCCAAACGCACCCATCCTGGAAGTACTCGCCGAACTGCCCGAGGCGCAGGCACAGCCGTTGTATGAACGTCTGGACCAGATCGAGCTGGAACTTGCCCGCAACGCCGTGGCCCAACCTGGTGTCAAACTCGCGCTGGAGAGGTTACATGAGCGGGGCAAGCACCTCGGCATTGTGACGCGCAACAGTCGCCTTTGCGCAGCCGAGACCCTAAGTTGTTGCGAGCTAGAGCAATTCTTTGCACCTGAATGCATAATCACTCGCGAATCCGCAACACCCAAACCCGCACCGGATGGTGTCAACAAACTACTGACACGTTGGCAAGCAGATCCCAAAGACGGCGTCATGGTAGGTGACTATCTATTCGATCTACAAGCAGGGCGCTCCGCAGGTACTTGGACCTTATACATCGATCCGAAGGGGCAATTCGAATTCAGGGAACATGCCGATGCATGCCTGGCGGGACTGAACGAACTGCTTGAACATCTCTGAGTGACCCATGTCCAGGTTTGAGGCGGACGGTTTTCTGCTCACGCGTCACTGGCGCGATACATCTCAGGGAATTGAGCTTACGTTCTGGGCAAGCTCGCCCTCTGGACCACTACGCATAGTCATCACAGAAGCTGAGGCTGTGGCCTTTTGTTCCCGTGACGCAAAACTCGATCCAAATCTTGTCCACGGTTTGCGGCGAAAACCACTAGAGTTGAGTCTGCTTGACGGTCGGCCAGCCGACGCTTTGTATTTTCGCAATCAACGCGATCTCGTTAGCGCCCGGCAAACGCTGCAAGAACTCAACCTCCATCTCTGTGAGTCTGACATCAAACCGACCGACCGATACCTCATGGAGCGATTTATTACAGGTGCGCTTCGGGTAAGCGGAGAGGCTTTAGAGCGTCCAGGGTATCTCGAGCTAATTAATCCTTACATCCAGAAATCGAGCTATTCTCCTGATTTGAGTTTCCTCGCACTGGACGTGGAAACCGCAGGACTTGACGGTGAACTCTACTCCATCGCAGTCCATAACCCGGATCAATCCTTGGTGTTCATGGTAGGACAAGGAAACTCTGAGGATTGCGAAATACCGTTGCGCTTTTTCCCGGATGAAAAGGCATTGCTTTTTGAATTCTTCCGTTGGTTGCGATCCAACGATCCAGATCTAATTCTGGGCTGGAATATAGTGGGTTTTGACATCGATTATCTAGAGCGACGTTGTCGACAACTCGAGGTCCCCTTCATCATCGGACGCGGTGAGGAGCAATCGACGGTGTTAGGCGCGGACGGTGAGGGACAAGTACCAGTAGCACGGATCGGCGGCCGAGTCGCCCTGGACGGCATTGCAACATTGCGCACCGCCACTTGGAATCTTGAGAACTACGAGCTCGACGCAGTGGCGCAGACGTTTCTCGGTCGAGGCAAACTGATCGCGAAACAACAGAGCAAGATCGAGGAAATCAACCGACTATTCCGGGAAGACAAGCAGGCGCTGGCAGCGTACAACCTGGAGGACTGTCGGTTGGTCGCGGAGATCTTTGAGGCAACGGATCTAATCAATTTCGTTGTCCAGCGGTCACAGTTAACAGGTCTTGCACTAGATCGGCCAGGCGGATCCGTAGCGGCCTTCGACAACCTCTATCTCCCCCGACTACATCGCAAGGGCCACGTAGCGCCTGACGTTGGCAGCGTGCCCGACTCCGGTTCGAGCCCGGGTGGATATGTCATGGACTCCGAGCCGGGCCTTTATGACAACGTATTGGTGCTTGATTTCAAGAGCCTGTACCCAAGTATCATCCGTACATTCAAGATCGATCCTCTTGGGCTGGCAGTACCAGACGAGGACGACATCGCAGGATTCCAACAAGCAAGTTTCTCGCGCCACAACCATATCCTGCCGGAACTCATCGATACGCTATGGCAGGCCCGGGACCAGGCAAAGAGACAAAACAACACCGCCCTTTCCCAGGCAATCAAGATCATCATGAATTCCTTTTACGGTGTGCTAGGTGCCAGTGGATGTCGCTTTTTCGATCCCCGCCTCGCCAGCAACATCACCCGACGCGGACATGACATCATCATCCGTAGTCGTGAGTTCATCGAGGGGCAAGGTCATCGGGTTATCTATGGTGATACCGATTCCCTGTTCGTGCTGTTAGGCGCCGGACACACGGAAGATCAAGCCCGAGTCGTTGGAAACGATCTAGTACGAGGTTTGAACAAATGGTGGAAAGAAGCGATCGAGCAAGAATTTCGTCTAGCGTCGTACCTAGAGGTGGAGTTTGAAACGCACTATATCCGTTTCGTTATGCCTACTGTACGCGGTGACCACAAAGGAACCAAGAAGCGTTATGCAGGCTATGTTCGCAAAGATAGTGGCGACTACGAGGTGATATTCAAAGGGCTAGAGAGCGTTCGGTCGGACTGGACACCATTGGCGCGAGAATTTCAACGAGAACTATACCGTCGAGTGTTTTTTAACGAACCATTTAAGGATTACATGCAGCAAACAGCGTCCAAGCTAATGGAAGGACAGTTGGACCATTTGCTCGTCTACCGCAAACGCATTCGCCGCAAGCTACAGGATTACAAGCGCAACGTCCCCCCTCACGTCCAGGCCGCTCGTAAGCAAACTAATCCGGATAAATGGATTAGCTACATCATCACCCGTAACGGACCAGAACCGCTAGACAACAATCCATCTGCCCCGGACTACCAACACTATATGGATAGACAGCTAGCCCCAGCGGCAGATGGGATTCTGCAATTTCTGGGCACTAGCTTTGAGGCGATTACCACGGCCCAACTGAGCATGTTCTAATTTCTGCAGGCTCACTCCCTAAGAAGCGATCGCAAACCAGTTATCAGTCGTTCGATTCCTTGCTCTGCGGTTGCTTTCTCCAATGCCCCGTAGGCGATGCGCAAGTAACATCCGTCAGTAATACCAAACGCGGATCCTGGTATTGCTGCCACCCCGTGATCCTTGATCAAACGCTCTACCAAGACCATGGACGTTTGTGTCGTATTTACCTTCAACAATATATAGAACGCTCCGTCAGAACGGGGTGGAGCAATCAATTCGTCTAGTTCGACTAGCCGCTGCAACACCATGGTACGAACTTCTGCGATGCCCCGTATTTTTTCTCTAACATAGGACCTGTCTGCGTTTACCGCCCCCACCGCTGCATACTGCGACACCACAGGCGGACAAATCAGGACGGTGTCCTGGATCTTCTTAATCGACTCGAGCAAGTGTAGCGGTATGACCATGTAGCCGATGCGCCAGCTAGCGAATCCATAGGCCTTAGACAGCGAGTACAATGAGATAGTGTGGTGGTTAGCGTCTTCTATGGCAGCAGGAGCGAAATGTTGTCGACCATCGTAGACGAAATCCTCATACGCCTCGTCACTGATTTGATAGATTCCCCTGTCTCGGCACAACGCGTTCACTGCCCGCAGTAAGTCCTCGCTGTACACCGCTCCAGTAGGATTGTTGGGAGAGATAGTTACCACGGCGCGGGTTCGTTCTGTGACCGCATTCCGAATATCATCTATCCGTGGTTGATAGTATTGATCCGTGGTCACCAGCACCGGTCGACACCCTAACATGGTGATGGCCATTTCATGGTTGAAGTAATACGGATAAGAAATGATGACTTCGTCTCCAGGTTCACTAATCGCCAGCAATGCATTAACAAACCCCATGTTACTACCAGCAGTGACAACAATATCGTATCGGTCGTGCACTTCAATGTAGTTGTAGCTATGCAACTTTTGAGCGATGGCGTCTCGGAGCTCTGAGATCCCATGAACCAACCCGTACTTGTGATTGCCGGCATCCGCTAAAAAGCGCTGCACGCTGGCGATGGCCTCTGAGGGTGGACCGTAGTGTACAACGCCCTGACCCAACGATATTGTTCCGGGGTTAGCTCTGATAAGCTCCGCCACAGTGGGTACGATAGGCGTTTGCACTGCTTGCAAGCGCAGGCTTGCAGCGAGATTCACACGACTATTGAGACTACTACCCATCAGATGGACTGTTGGCATCAGTTTCGATATCAAACCGTAGTCTACAATGCACTGCGCGATTTATAAGGGCAATAGAAAGCAAGATACCTATCTGTACGTCGAACGTGAGGACGACTTCACTCGGGTTCCGGAACCTCTCCTAGCGATGTTGGGCCCGTTAGAGTTTGTCCTGGCATTAGAACTGACTCCTAAACGAAAACTAGCAAGAGCAAACACAGACGAGGTCCTAGAGCAGCTATCCGAGCGCGGATATTACCTTCAACTGCCACCGCAAGAACAGACTATATAGTGTGCCGGATGACTCTAACCATCTCCCTCGGGTAATGTAAGCCGATGATCACGAAAATATTGTTCACCGCAGCCGTCATCGCTGGAGTGATCGCATTCTATCGAGTGCGATCACAACATCGCACCAAGCCAGTCGAGGAGTCATCACCGGAGACGTCCTCGCCAGCGACGCGCGGCAAGCTTGATCCTGCTCATCTAACTGCCTATGGCATTGTCGCGGTATTGTTGAGCATCGGTGCGGTGCTCTATTACTTAGACTGGGCCGAGGATCACCGGGTGGTAAGCATTCGAGTCATCAACACCCAGACTGGCGAGACAGTGATCTATCAAGCCTACCAAAGCAAAATCCAAGGTCGATCCTTTGAGACCATCGACGGGCGCGCGGTTAGTCTCGCGGATGTGGAGCGAGTGGAAACCACTGTTGATGATTGAAACGTCACTTTCATAGCTGACACTAGCAGGCTATGACCACAGCATTGGCGATCAAAACAATACCTCGACTTACCATCGCCCTGATAGGTGTATGTTTAGTAGTCGCTGTGGTTACCAAAATAGGTGCACCTGAGTTAGTTGAGCCATTTCTCATCTCAGCATACCCCGACCAAGGCCTACGCGAAATATTCTCGGGTCAGGTATGGCGTTTGCTCACACCCATCTTCATTCATTTCGGTCCACTGCATTTGGCATTAGACATGCTCGCCCTATGGATACTTGGCAGCGCCCTTGAGAGAGCAAAGGGGCCCACACTTATGGGCTTGTTAGTTGTGGTCACGGGGATCATCTCCAACCTAGCCGAGTTCATCTTTTCCGCTCCTAATTTCGGTGGGATGTCCGGTGTGTTGTACGGATTGGTGGGTTACATCTGGATGCAGGGGCAGTTCAACCCACGATTCGGCATCTATCTTCCTAAGCCTGTGTTGATCATGCTGCTCGGCTGGTATGTGCTGTGCTGGACTGGTCTTATAGGGCCTATTGCTAACATTGCCCATACTGCGGGATTAGCCGTGGGTGTGGCATGGGGCTTTGTCGCGGCGCAAGTCCAACGGCGCAAACTGCGCTGAGTTGCTCGGGTCGCCCGCGCTCTGAGCAAGCGCCTTCCGAGCAATAGGTCATGATGTCAGACAATCTACGCGGCGCCTCGTGGATCGTCGCCTCCTCCATCTCCGCCACTATCATGACCATTGGCATTCGTGCACTGACACCTGAGATTCACTCGTTGCAGATCACGTCTGTCAGAAGTGTGGTCGGCATGATCATATTACTGCCTCTGTTGCTACCCCGTAGCGGACTTAACCTCGCCACAAACCGCATTGGTTTACACATACTACGCGGTGTCATCGGTGTTATCTCAATCAATTGCGGCTATTACTCGTTGACTGTCTTGCCGTTGGTCACGGCGACGGCCCTGTTCTTCACCACACCTTTGTTCGTTATCGCATTGGCACCGGTAATGCTTGGAGAGTCGGTGGGTTGGCGTCGCTGGACCGCGACCCTCATAGGCTTTACCGGAACCATAATGGTGGTCCGGCATAATCCCACTGGCTTTGATTTCGCGACCTTTACCGCTGTTACTGCTTCGGTGCTTTTTGCGCTGCAACTGTTGATTGGCAAACGACTATCGGTGACCGAGCGACCGACTACGATCATGTTCTACTTTAACGTCGTACTGCTGGGTTTCAGTCTCCCACCCGCTGTTACCGTCTGGGCTTGGCCCACCGGGGGCCAACTGTTGCTGTTAACGGGCGTGGGGGTGTTCGCGTCGGCACGAACCTACTTTGACATTCGTGGTTATGCCTCGGGCGAAGCCAGCTTCGTCGCTCCGTTTCAATACACACGAATGATTTTTATGGGTGTTGCTGGCTTTATCCTGTTCGCGGAGATCCCACGAACCAGCCTGCTGCTGGGGGCTTCATTGATTGTCCTGTGCACTCTTTATATTGCCGAACGCGAAGCACGGACCAGGCGAGGCACAGGCCCTTTGCTGCACCAGCCCGATGATGAGGTGGTGCCGCCGTCAGCACGTTGAAGTCGCGACGTGGTATCGACCTTGGAATCC
>JAOTYS010000710.1 GCA_029861795.1 Gammaproteobacteria bacterium
GCCAATGACGGTCATTAGAATTTGAACTGCAGTCACAACAGGAGGCAGCAATGTATAACACAGAGAAGGTCGCAGACCGCGGCCGAAGAACGTTTCTGACAGGAGTTGCCGTGGCAGGAGGCGCCGCCGCAATCGCCGGTGGGGCACACGCTGCAGTGGAATCGGAAGATGATTCTGCGGATAGCAAATCCCGGATGAGCAAACCCCACGGCTATCGTACTACGCCGCACATCAAAAAATATTATGAGAAAGCGCGCTTTTAACAATTGAAGCTTCAATCTCAGATTTAGCTGCACTCATTTTCGAGGAGAGTCAGAAATGAAATTGATCAGAAAGAGTGTTCAGTCTGGTAACGCAGACCGACCGAGCCTAACTGCAGCAGGGGAGGCAATATCGCGACGCGCATTTCTGCGCCGTTCTGGTATCACCCTTGGGGCGACGGCAGCGGCAGGTGCGTTGACGCCCAGCATGATGCGTAAAACCAGAGCCGACACCAAACCGAAGGAAGGCATCGAGACAGAAATTAGAAGAAGCATCTGCACTCACTGCTCTGTCGGCTGCGGTGTCATGGCGGAGGTGCAAAACGGTGTTTGGACTGGGCAAGAGCCAGATTTTGCATCACCATTTAACTTGGGCTCGCACTGCGCCAAGGGGGCAGCGGTGCGTGAACACGGTCACGGTGAACGTCGACTTAAGTATCCGATGAAGCTGGTGAGCGGCAAGTGGAAACGAATTTCATGGGATGAGGCCATCGACGAGATCGGCGATCAGATGCTTACCATCCGCGAGCAATCGGGACCCGATTCTGTCTATTGGCTGGGTTCGGCTAAGCACAGCAACGAGCAAGCTTACTTCTTCCGTAAGTTTGCCGCGATGTGGGGCACTAACAACGTAGATCATCAGGCTCGTATCTGTCACTCCACCACGGTGGCGGGTGTGGCGAACACCTGGGGCTACGGTGCCATGACCAATTCCTACAACGATATGCACAACTGCAAGGCGATGATCTTCGTGGGTAGCAACCCGTGCGAAGCCCATCCGGTGGCCATGCAGCATATCCTGCGCGCCAAAGAAAACGGCGCCAAGATGATTGTGGTGGATCCGCGGTTTACTCGTACCGCGGCCCATGCCGATCACTTCGTCCGTATCCGGCCTGGTACCGACGTCGCCTACATCTGGGGCATGCTATGGCATATCTTTGAAAACGGCTGGGAAGACCAAGAATACATCCGCCAGCGTGTCTACGGCATGGACCAGATCAGGGAAGAGGTGGCCAAGTGGACCCCGGCTGAGGTCGAGCGTGTTACCGGCGCCGATGAGGCCACCGTTAAAATGGCTGCCCAAATCATGGCTGAGAACCGACCCGGCACCATCGTGTGGTGTATGGGCGGCACTCAACACACCACTGGTAACAACAACACGCGGGCGTACTGTGTGTTACAACTCGCCCTTGGTAACATCGGTAAGTCCGGTGGTGGCGCTAACATTTTCCGCGGGCATGACAATGTGCAGGGCGCCACAGACCTGGGCGTGTTGTCACACACCTTGCCAGGCTACTACGGCTTAAAAGAAGGGTCGTGGAAGCACTGGGCCAGAGTGTGGGATCTGGACTTTGACTGGATCAAGTCACGCTTCTCGCAAGAGGAGGTAGAAGGCGACAGCGGCAAGCCTGCCCATCCGATGAACTACAAGGGCATACCGGTCTCCCGGTGGGTCGACGGCGTGATCGAGGACAAGGCCAACATCGGCCAGAAGGACAACATCCGTTGTATGGTGTATAGCGGACATGCGGTGAACAGCCAGACCCGTGGCCTGGACATGAAAAAGGCGATGGCGAAGCTCGACCTCATGGTGATCATCGACCCATATCCTACCCATGCCGCGGTGATGAACGACAGAACGGACGGCATTTATCTGTTGCCTGCGGCCACTCAGTTCGAGACTTATGGGTCGGTGACGGCCTCTAACCGCTCATTCCAGTGGCGCGACAAGATCATTGATCCGATATTCGAGTCCAAGAACGATCACGAGATCCTATATCTATTCGCCGAGAAGCTGGGATTTGCTAAAGAGTTCACTAAAAACATTAAGGTGGTCGGCACTGAGCCGCTGGTGGAAGACATTACCCGCGAATTTAACCGCGGTATGTGGACTATCGGTTACACCGGCCAGAGCCCGGAACGGCTG
>JAOTYS010000200.1 GCA_029861795.1 Gammaproteobacteria bacterium
CTTCAAATATCGTTGAACAACACAGAGTGTTTCACAAGTGGAAGCCGAAAATATAGAATCATCGGAAAAAGTCCTTGTTGTTGATGACGATAAGACAGCTCAATTAAAAATGGCCATGGCGGTGGAGGCGCTTGGCTACGGTGTTGAGACCGTGGGTGGTGGAAAAGCCGCACTCGAACTATTAAGAAAGGATTCGTTTGATCTGGTTTTACTCGATATCGTGATGCCGGAGATGGATGGATTCGAGGTATTAAAGTCAATGAAGTCAGATCCCGGACTTCGCGACATTCCGGTTATTGTCATCTCAGCATTAGATAGCGAAATGGACAGCGTGGTCAAAGCTATTGAGCTGGGTGCTGAGGATTTTTTACCCAAATCATTTGAACGGGTGTTGCTCAAAGCACGGGTCAACACCTGTATCGAAAAGAAAAGACGCCGCGATCTTGAGATCCAATATTTAAACCATGTTGGCAATCTGACTGACGCTGCAGCCGTTCTAGAAACGGGAAAGTTCAATCCCGCATATCTTGGATTAGAAACGGTTATTAGTCGCCAAGATGCGCTGGGAAAACTGGCGCGCGTCTTTTCCGACATGGCACAACAGATCTACGAGCGCGAGCGAAGGCTCAACCAACAGGTTCGGACACTCAAAGGTGTTCTTCTTCTATTTGCCGTTGGCGCAATATTTGGCCTGGGGGTGCCGCTTACCCGTTTGGCGTCAGAATTAGAAGCACATCCGTTTGGGCTGACTTTATGGGTCAATATTTTCGCCTTCTGCATTGGTCTTTCGATTGCCTTCTATCGGGGTAGTGTCCCCAGGATAGATCGTCCGGCGATCAGATTCTTTCTTGTTTGGGGAGTTATCAGTGCCGTTGGCGAAGTTTTTCTATTTTGGGTTGCGCAACATCTGCAAGCTTCTACTATCTCGATCATTTTGGTAACAGAAGGTTTTATCGTTTTTGCTTTCGCTGCAATGATGCGAATGGAACACCCCAAAGCAAAGCGGTTAGTCGGACTTGGGGCAGGATTTGTTGGGATCATCATCATGATTATTTCCAGCGAAAGCTTCATCGGAGTAGGCAGTTGGGTGTGGATTTTGCTGGCCTTGATCGTTCCAGCAAGCTATGCGATGGAAGATATCATTATCGCTGCAAAAATGCCGGAAGACTGGGATATTACCGCGGCAGTAGGACTAGCGTCCTTGGCAGCTTCTCTGATGCTACTACCAATCTCAATTGTTCTTGATGATTTCATCCCTTTGAGCTTCCGTATGGGCAAACTGGAAGTAGTCGTCATATTGTTGGCGATTATTACAATAATCGGTACAGTATTGATGGTACGTCTGATCACCACAGCAGGTGCCGTGTTCGGAAGTCAATCCGGTTACGTTCTCACATTCTCCGGAATCGCTTGGAGCATGTTGCTTTTGAACGAAACACTTCCACTGATCGCCTGGATTGCGTTGGGTATCATGATGATCGGATCGATACTTGTGGAACCTAAGGAAGAAGCGGAAGAGAAACCAAACATCGAGTTGCAAGAAAAACATAAAGCGGCAAGGGCTACTACCAACACCTTGGAATAATTCGGCTTGAAGTTACTGCGACCGAATCAAACGAGTGAATTACGTTCTACCACATTACCCACCGTATATGGCTAGTCCTGTGCCCGCACCTTGACATACGAGCCGGGCGCATCCTCTAATACTTTCAGCTTGCCATCCCCAGGAGTCCGTGCAGCCACCTTCTCACCGCCGTACTTAGCAACCCATTTACCCCAGTCGCTCCACCAGGAGCCGTGGTGCTCCCTAGCGTTAGCGAACCACTCCCCTGCCTTCTCTGTAAGCGCCTTGCCACCCACCCAATAGCTATATTTGTTCGCGGCAGGTGGATTGATCACGCCTGCTACGTGACCTGATGCGCTTAGCACAAATCGAACTAGTCCTGAGTATAATCGCGCACCGGAGTAAGTCGTTTCCCAAGGTGCGATGTGATCTTCCACGGCGGACAGAAAATACGCCGGTGTTTTTACTTTGGTCATGTCAATTGGTTGACCGCACATCTCCAGCGCGCCCGGTTCCTTCAATGAATTCTTCATATACATGTTACGCAAATAGTAACTGTGCATTGCAGCGGGCATGCGGGTGGAATCTGAATTCCAATAGAGCAAATCAAACGCCATGGGCTCCTTACCGAGCAGATAATTATTGATCACAAAAGACCAGATCAGATCGTTAGAACGTAACATGTTAAAGGTGTTGGCCATATCCTTGCCTTCAAGATAGCCTTTCTCATTCATTCTCTGTTCCAACGACTCGACCTGTTTCTCGTCGATGAATACTCCCAAATCTCCTGGCTCGTGAAAGTCGATCAACGTTGTCAAGTGAGTAGCGCTAACAATACGTTTATCGCCCTTGGCGGCCATATAAGCCAACATCGCTGCGAGCAAAGTGCCACCTAAGCAGTATCCGATAACGTTGACCTGTTTCTCGCCGGTAGCTTTCTCCATCGCATCGAGTGCAGCCAGCGGTCCTTCCAACAAGTAGTCATCGAATTCCTTCTTGGATAGCTGCTCATCCGGATTGACCCAAGATATAACGAACACGGTATGTCCTTGCTCCACGGCCCATCTGATGAACGAATTCTTGGGTTGTAGATCTAGGATGTAATACTTGTTGATCCAGGGCGGCATGATCAGTAACGGCCGCTGGTAAACTTTATCGGTCAGAGGTTGGTACTGTAACAGCTGAATAAGATCGTTCTGGTAGACCACTTGACCGGGTGTGGTCGCGACATTGCGCCCTAATTCAAACGCGTCTGTATCAGTCATCTTGATATTCAGAGCGCCCTTACCACGATCCAGATCGGCCAACATATTCTTGAAACCTTCGACGAGATTGGCGCCACGGGATTCCACTGTGGCACGCAATACTTGAGGGTTGGTGGCCGCAAAGTTAGTCGGGGATAGCGCATCAACAAACTGCTTGGTGAAAAACTCAACCTTCCTTGCGGTGTTCGAATCGAGGCTGTCGCCGTTGCCGACAGTGGTCTGCAGGTAACGCGCGGCGAGCAGGTAGGACTGCTTGATATAGTCGAAGATAGGGTTTTCCGACCAATCGTCGTCCTTAAATCGGCGATCACCGGGCTCGGGCTCGATTACAGACTCGGCTTCTGGATCCAGACCAAACATGCGGCGGCTAGTGGCGTGCCACAGGTTTATCGAGTCATTCCATAATTGGATCTGCGCTTGCCATAACTCGATAGGATTCGCCATCATCCTCGCCATCGCTTGGGAGAAGGCATCGCCGAGATTGAACGGGTCGGCACTCTTTCCCGTTCCATTGTCAGGGTGCTGTTTCAAAAAATCTGCTGCAATGCGCTGGCTGCTCTGCGCCACCTCCGCCATGATTGCGGCGAATTCCGCGGAATCAGCGCTACCTCGATTATTACCCCCAGCGTCAGGCATTTTTCTACCCCTTGCTTCCTATTGTGCAGTGCAGCAATAACTATAACCCAGACAGTTACAGGTATCAACGGTTGGGGCATATCGGAATGACTGACCTAACGATTGACGCCAACCTATAATCGCAAGGATGGGAGTTGCCAGCCAGCTTATGACGCGCGCTTTGCGAACCTCCGATCTGGGGGCGATCGATGTGGGGACACTCATGGTCGCACCTCTGACCCTTCCGTTTCACTTACGCCGATTCTTCAGCGAGCGTATCACAATGGACCGCGCGCGCCGCGAGCTCGCACACGCGCTTGATACCCGGGAGCAGCGATTCCTCGAGCTACTTGCCACCCAGGTATACCCTTGCGAGCACAGTGCCTATCGCCGCCTGCTCGTTGCTGCTGACTGCAAACTACAAGATGTCCGTGCCCTGATTCAACGCCACGGCCTAGAGGGAACCCTGGTGCAGTTAGCGCGTATGGGCGTTTATCTTAGCCCCGATGAGTTCAAAGGGAAGACTGACGTGGTACGTTCGGGAGTGTCGTTCCGCGTGACTCCCGAAAGCGTCGCACCGTTAAAGCGTTCGGCGGGGTTACTTTCACCCAGCAGCGGTACGTCCAACAATCCTCTACGATCGCTGAAACAGCTCGACTGGATGCGCGAGGAGACCTGGCCCACGGCGATCTTTCTAGCCGCACATGAGCTTGAAAATCATGCACACGCAGGCATTGAGCCAATCATACCTGGCGTAGCAGGTGTCGCCTTTTTGATCATCGCAGCCCGTCTCGGGATCCCCTGTGAGCGGTGGTTCGCGTGGCAGGTACCCATCGAAAACTCACTCGAGCGCCTCTATGACAATACGATCGCGTACGAGCTGGCATTGGCAGGTAGCTTGTTCGGCCCCGGTTTCGATCGCCCACGCTCCGCTGGCGACGAACTCGAAGAGGTGGTTCATTGGATTACTAAGCGTCGCAAAGAAGGCAAGGAGACCTGTGTGCGCACGGTCGCGAGCAACGCAGCCCGCGTGGCGCGCACTGCAATTCGCCTTGGCGCCTCGCTCGAAGGTGCGACCTTTATAGCCAGCGGCGAGCCCATCACGCACGCCAAGGTGTCAACTATCAAGCAAGCCGGAGCACGCACTGTGACACTCTACGGGTTCGAGCCCGGTGTTCAGGTTGCTTTCGGTTGCGCCGCGCCTCGACACATTGACGAGATGCACGTGAACACCAACACCTTGGCCCTGGTCGAGCACCCCGAGCCGGTGCCAGCCGCAACCGGCTATGTACACCCCCTCTTGTATACAACCCTCTATCCTTCAGCCTCGATGCTGCTTATTAACTTCCAGACTGGCGATTACGCCACAATGGAACGGGGCGACTGCGGTTGCCCGATGGGCGCAGCCGGGCTTGATCTTCGCATCCACAACATAGGCAGCTTTGAGAAGCTTACCGCCGAAGGTCTAGCCTATAGTTTCGCGGAGCTCGCCGAGCTGCTAGAAGGCGATTTTCCTGCAGAGTTTGGCGGCGGGCCCGGGGATTTCCAACTTGTGGAGCACGAGATCGACGGCGGTCGAACTGTGCTCACACTTCTGGTCGACCCGCGTGTAGGCGAGATCGAGGAAGGCCACGTGCTCTCGCATCTCGCCGAATCCTTAGCCCGTGGCTCGCGCGGAAACAGATTCATGACGGGCGTGTGGCAGGAAGCCGAGAGCCTGCGCCTTGAGCGTCGCAAGCCGTATGCAAGCGCACGTGGCAAGGTGCTACCCATTCGCTATCTAAGCGGGTGAATGGTGACGGCCTAGTAGCAATCGGGTTGCGATGATCGCGGCAAACCGATGCGTTTCGTATCAAGGCCCCGTAGGGCTTCGGGTGATTTTCGGCACACTTGTAAAATGTCACAATAACCTAGCTCAAAGCTGAAGAACAATTGCGGGCAAGCAACACGGTGAGACAACATGAACGACTCTAGCAGAAACCACCAATTTGAAGTGGGGTTGGAACAGAATGCGGCAAACTATACCCCGCTTTCGCCTCTAAGTTTTATTGCACGCACAGCGTCGATCTATCCCGATTCCCCGGCGGTGATCCACGGGGACCGCGTTTACACCTGGGCCGAGACCTATACGCGGTGCTGCCGATTAGCATCGGCGCTAAAGCGCCGCGGTATAGGAAAGGGAGATACCGTGGCAATAATGGCACCAAATGTTCCCGCCATCTTTGAGGCTCACTTTGGCGTGCCCATGTCAGGTGCAGTGCTCAACGCTCTCAACATGCGCCTTGACGCCAAAACCATTGCCTTCATCCTGGAACACGGTGAGGCGAAAGTGTTAATCACCGATAAGGAGTTTTGCGAAGTAATTGATGAAGCTTTGAAGCTAGTGGCGAAGCCGCCCACAGTAATCGATGTGAACGACCCCCTTGGTGGCACAGGTGTTCTGCTTGGCGAGAAAGAGTATGAGTCGTTTCTACAGGAAGGCGATCCCGAGTTTTGCTGGCACGGACCTGAAAATGAATGGCAGGCGATTTCGCTCAGTTATACGTCAGGAACCACCGGCAACCCCAAAGGTGTGGTCTATCATCATCGTGGCGCCTACCTCAATGCACTGAGCAATGCATTGGGCTGGAATATGGGACACCATCCCATATACCTATGGACTCTGCCGATGTTTCACTGCAACGGCTGGTGTTTCCCGTGGACGCTTGCTGCAGTGGCGGGCACTAGCGTGTGTCTGCGTCGGGTAGACGCCAAGAGTATTTTCGACGCTATTGCGAATTACGGAGTGACTCATTTCTGCGGAGCGCCCATTGTGTTGAATTTCATTGTCAACGCCAAACCCGAAGAGAGGCGGGAGTTCAAACATCAGGTGAAGGTCATGACTGCCGCTGCGCCACCACCGGCCTCTGTGCTGGCGGCGATGGAGAAAGCAGGCTTTCATATGACTCATGTATACGGTCTTACGGAAACTTATGGTCCTGCGGTCATCTGTTGTTGGAAACCCGAATGGGACAACATGTCTGCTGATGAGCGGGCTCGACTGAAATCACGCCAGGGAGTGCGTTACCACGCGTTGGAGGGGCTTGCAGTAATGGAACCACAATCCATGGAGCCCGTTCCCGCCGACGGCCAAACCATCGGTGAAGTGATGTTCCGCGGCAATATCGTGATGAAGGGTTATCTCAAGAACCCATCTGCGACCGCGAAAGCCTTTACCGAAAACTGGTTTCACTCAGGAGATCTAGGCGTGCTGCATCCCGATGGTTATATCCAACTGAAAGACCGTTCCAAGGACATCATCATTTCCGGCGGTGAAAATATATCCTCCATAGAAGTGGAGGACGTATTGTATCGACACCCGGATGTGTTAGAAGCGGCGGTAGTGGCTCGACCCGACGACAAATGGGGAGAGACGCCTTGCGCATTCGTGACTTTAAAGGATTCAGCAAGTAGCGTAACCGCGGAAGACATCATTGCATTTTGTCGCGAAAATCTTGCGCACTATAAGGCCCCGAAGACGGTTGTGTTTGAGCCACTGCCCAAGACTTCCACCGGTAAGGTTCAAAAATTCAAGCTGCGGCAGCGGGCCCAAGAGATGGGCAGCCCGCCATGACACAGCAATTAGCGGTACATCCGAGGACGTGGTCCACTACCTACTGCCCAACGAAATCAACAGCTTAGTGGGGTCCGTCATGTATACATGACACCGCTCGGCATCTGTGTTACTAAGTGTATTGAGACTAATTCTTAGCTTGTAGCGCGGTACCTGGTTAAGGACAAAAATAAAGCTCGATAAATTCGGGTTGGGGGAACAGATCATGAGTGACATCTGCCTAGACCAGGCTGGTGATAGCGTGGCCAGTCTCAATGGGGTTGAACAACGCAGTATCGTAGATCGTCGCCGTGCCCGTTCAGCGGAGATAAATCTGCGCCGCCTGGGATTCGGTGGCCGGCGACGAACGTGTCGCCGTGAAAATGATCAACATCACTTTTGTTCTGATTCCTACGAGCCGCGATTCTTACTCATTACTGTGGCGATCGTTGTGCTCAGCTCGCTGGACGCCACACTTACATTGATCCTTTTAAAACAAGGAGCAATGGAGCTGAACAGCATTATGGCGACATTAATCGACACGGGAGAACAGGAATTCATTAACGCCAAGATCGCGCTAACCGCGGTCTCCGTCGTCCCTTTGGTGGCATACAAGGACCACCGCATGTTTAACCTTTTTAGAGTAGACAGTGTGTTGGTTATGTTGCTAGGGGGCTATGCCGCATTGGTGGGTTACGAGCTGGCCTTGCTTAGCACGTATTGATTAACTCAGGCGGGGCTGTGCGCCCCTAAAAGATCTGCTAAGTGTCGTTACCACGAGGGCATTTCAAACGGTGTTTCCAATGAAGGCGGGTGATGGCACACTGCACCCGGGAGAGGCCCTACCGATCCTCGATAGCTGACACCCACCGCTTAGAAATGGCGAGGTCGTGAAAAAGTTCTGGCCGCAATACCGTGAGGACTCAGAGTCCCATGCCGACACGAAGTCAGGAATCGACGACCGAAGTTGAATGGTATTTCGATTTCGTCTCACCGTTTTCGTATCTGGTGAGCGAGAGTCTTCACCGTTTCCCCAAGAGCGTCGTATTCAACTATCGGCCTGTGCTGTTCGCCGGACTACTAAATCATTGGGGACACAAGGGCCCCGCAGAAATCCCTGAAAAGCGGCGTT
>JAOTYS010000199.1 GCA_029861795.1 Gammaproteobacteria bacterium
TGTAAAAGCTAGGATCTAGATGGCTCCCCGGGACGGACTCGAACCGCCGACAGGGTGGTTAACAGCCACCTGCTCTACCAACTGAGCTACCGGGGAAGAGGGAAGCCGATAGTACTTGCGCGATCGTAACGCGGTCAAGAATAGGGGGCTTCGCTCAGGTACATTTAAGAACAGCTCAATGGACTGCCATCCGAGCGTGTGTCGGCGAATCGCAGTCGGCCCGAGCGATGCAGAATTAGCGCTTTTGCGTGGGCGACACCCCGGCTATCACAGAACGTAAACGTTCCAGTCTGGAAATTGGATGTGCCAGTGGGCAGATACACGATCGCGCTTCTGGCACCAAATCCGGAATAGCGGATAGATACCGATTCGTTGCGTCCCTGATTGATGCCGATGATGTTTGCTCTATCACCGATAACCCGATCGCGATCTCGATCCTCAAAAACGATCCAGCCCTGCTCCCAATCGTCCTGAGTTGTGCAGAAACTACCGTTACTGCTTTTGCAAACGGTGACCGCTATTCCTCGTGTAATAGCGGTACTGCGAGCCAGGTAAAGATCATGATAGAGGTGATGGGCTACTGCGGTGATGCGATTCTTTTGCAGTGAGCCAAGGAAAGATGGTGTAGCCAGGGAGAGCAACAGCCCGGCCACGCTGAGGGTAACGGCAAGCTCCAATGACGTGTAGCCACGTAGCCAGTGAGTGATGGCAACGCTATATGCAATAGGGTCTGGATGGTTACGAACGGATGCGGAATACTGCTCCTTGTATAGACTGCTCATCATCAACCTCCTTGTTGAAGTTCCTTAATTGAGGCCATCATCCCAGATAGCCCGATGCAGTGGTCTTTACTCTAACGCGCGACTAACGCCCCTGACAAGAGGTCGTTTGCATCAGTGGTCGCCGGTGTCCCGCGAGTTAGGACGTCCCAAGCAATCTCTGAATGCGGTCCAGTGCATCGTTTAAGGTGTCGAGATCGGTGGCGTAAGACAGGCGCAGATGGCCCGACGCACCGAACGCTGAGCCGGGCACCAGGGCCACTCCTGCTTCGTTAAGAATGTGCTCTGCGAGCTCGACGTCATTGCTAACGCTGTTCATCGCTTCGATGGCACTGGTACAGTTCGGGAATGCGTAGAAGGTTCCTTCGGAAGGGATGCAACGCAAGCCCTTGATTTGCGACAGACGTTTTACGACTTGGTCGTGTCGTTGCTTAAACGCGGCGACCATGGGCTGCAGGCAGCTTTGATCACCCGTGAGCGCGGTTGCGGCCGCAACTTGGGCAATGGACGTGGGGTTAGAGGTGGACTGCGATTGGATCTTCTTCATGCCGGCAATGAGCTCGCTTGGTCCTGCGGCATACCCGATGCGCCAACCGGTCATGGCATACGACTTGGAGACGCCGTTGATAACGATGATTCGGTCCATCAGATCCGGGCAGGCATTGGCAATATTGGCGAACGGCTCACCTGACCACAGTATGTGTTCATAGATGTCATCGGTCGCAACGAGCACCTGGGGATGGCGCTGCAAGACCTCACCCAGCGCCGCAAGTTCGTCCTTGCTGTAAACGCGGCCTGTGGGGTTAGAGGGACTGTTGAGGATGAGTAGGCGGGTTCGTTGGGTAATGGCACCTTCGAGCTGTTCCGGGCTAATCTTGAAACCCGCAGCCATATCCGCGGACACCACCACCGGCTTACCGTCCGCAAGCATCACCATGTCGGGATACGAGACCCAGTAAGGGGCAGGTATAATAACCTCGTCTCCACTATTAACTAATGCCTGCAACAGATTGAATATACTGTGTTTTGCCCCTACTGAAACCAAAATCTGATCATTCTTATACTGCAATCCATTATCACGTTCGAACTTCGTGATCACGGCTTGCTTGAGCTCGTCAGTACCGTCGGCATTGGTGTATTTGGTAAAGCCCTCATCGATGGCGCGCTTGGCCGCTTGCTTGATGTGCTCTGGGGTGTCGAAATCCGGCTCTCCCGCACCGAGACCGATGACATCGTGGCCCGCTGCGCGGAGCTCTCGTGCACGCTGACTGACAGCGATGGTTGGAGAAGGCTTAATGGATTGCGCACGTTGCGACAGCAAAATTTCGCTCACGTTGTTAGACCCTGGCGCGTGGTTTAATTGCAGGTAATATAACCGTTTTACTGTTATTGTTTCTGACTCCATGCGTCACTTTCAACTGGCCAATGATTTAACACCGGCGGGCGACCAGCCCAGTGCCATCGATGCATTGTGCGAAGGCATAGGCCAGGGTGAGGCGTTCCAGACTCTGCTGGGTGTCACGGGTTCCGGTAAGACCTTCACCATCGCCAACGTCATTCAGAAGGAGCAACGTCCGACGCTAATTCTGGCGCCGAATAAGACCTTGGCAGCTCAGCTTTACGCAGAGATGCGGGATTTCTTTCCGCACAATTCAGTGGAGTACTTCGTCTCCTACTACGACTACTACCAGCCCGAGGCCTATGTGCCGAGTAGCGATACCTATATAGAGAAGGACGCCTCCATTAACGAGCACATCGACCAGATGCGCCTCTCGGCTACCAAGGCGTTGCTGGAACGCGAAGACGCCATCATCGTCGCAACTGTTTCGGCAATCTATGGTCTCGGCGACCCGGAGTCCTACCACGGCATGATCCTGCATCTGCGCGAGGGTGGCATCATGGATCAGCGGGCGATACTGCGCCGACTGGCGGAGTTGCAGTACACCCGCAACAACCTCGAGTTGCACCGCGGCAGCTTTCGGGTGCGAGGAGACGTGGTGGACATCTATCCCGCGGAGTCAGAACGTTTGGCTATCCGTGTGGAATTGTTTGGTGATGAGATCGAAAAATTGTCGCACTTCGATCCGCTGACCGGGGAGATCGTGCAACACATTAAGCGTATAACCGTGTACCCAAGATCACATTACGTCACCGAACACGCGACCCTGATCAATGCCATTGAACTAATTAAAGACGAGTTGCGCGAACGCCTTGTTGAGCTGCGGGCGGCTGAAAAGTTGGTAGAGGCGCAGCGGCTAGAGCAGCGCACGCTGTATGACATCGAGATGATGCAGGAGCTTGGTTACTGCAATGGTATCGAGAATTACTCGCGGTTTTTATCAGGGCGCGGACCTGGGGAGCCACCGCCGACATTGATCGATTATCTCCCGGAGAATGCGCTGCTTGTCATTGACGAGAGCCATGTCACAGTGCCACAGCTCGGTGGCATGTATCGAGGCGATAGATCACGCAAAGAAACATTGGTGGCCTACGGCTTTAGGTTGCCCTCGGCGCTCGATAATCGTCCTTTGCGTTTTGATGAGTTTGAAGCGTTAATGCCGCAAACCATCTTTGTGTCTGCAACCCCCGGACCCTATGAGGAGACGCGCTGCCCGGCGGTGATCGACCAGGTGGTGAGGCCTACTGGTTTAGTCGATCCCGGAGTGGAGGTGCGCGAGGTGGCAACTCAAGTCGATGACCTGCTGTCTGAGATTCACAAACGAGTGGAGGTTAATCAACGGGTATTGGTTACAACTCTGACCAAACGAATGGCTGAGGACTTGACCGACTATCTATATGATCACGGCGTGCGTGTGCGTTATTTGCACTCTGACATCGACACGGTGGAGCGGGTAGAAATTATTCGTGACTTGCGCGCGGGCGAGTTTGATGTGCTGGTGGGGATCAACTTGTTGCGAGAAGGGTTAGACCTTCCCGAGGTGTCCTTGGTGGCCATTTTGGACGCTGATAAGGAAGGATTTCTGCGCTCCACACGTTCGTTAATTCAAACCATCGGTCGTGCCGCGCGCAACGTCAACGGCAAAGCTATTCTTTATGCAGGCCACGTTACCGAGTCGATGCGTAGGGCCATCGACGAGACGGACAGACGACGAAGTAAGCAAGTTACCCACAACGAACGCCACAACATCACTCCCAAGACTATCCAAAAATCGGTTAAAGACATTATCGATGGGATTTCGCAGGAAAAACCGCGAAGACGTGGCGCGGCACGTGATCGGCGCGAACTTCGCGCGGTGGCGGAGGAGGTCGCTACTTACTCCACCCAAGATCCACAAACTCTCGCACGCACTTTGAAGAAGTTGGAGAAGGAGATGTATGCGCACGCTCGCAATTTGGAGTTCGAGGAAGCTGCGCGCATCCGCGACAAAATCGAGTCACTAAAATCGGGGCACTTTGGCTTAGTGCAGAACGTCGGTTAGCCATAAAGACAAATTGAAGCGGTTTGCCGTTGTGTGGTAATTTGTCCAGCACTAGGCGCGTAGCTCAGTGGTAGAGCACTACCTTGACATGGTAGTGGTCGGTGGTTCGATCCCACTCGCGCCTACCATTAAATCAAGCACTTGCGCTTCAGGCGCTTCATCAGCTAACACGCAACTACACGCAAATCCGGATAGATCGGCTTGATCAACTGCCGATTTGTCTTACGTTGTAACTCCGCAAAGTACTCGTCAATCGCCTGCACAGCCTTGCTCAGGTAATCCGGCGCGAAGAACAATATTTGGGGCGCTAAAATATTTCCGACTCATGACCACGCCTTAGGCCTCACTGCAATGTATCCCAACGCAAAGTTTCTATACATCATCCGCAATGGCTGCGATGTGGTCCAATCTCATCGAAAGTTCCCCAACTTTCAACACATGGATTTTCAACAGGCCTGCAAACGGTGGGCGGATGGCGTCTATAAATACGAGTACATCACCGAACTGGGAAATGGGCTGGAAGTTCGGCAAGAAGACCTACGGGATGATCCCGAGACCTTTTTTAAGGATGTCCTGGCATTTCTGGAGTTCGAACATGATGATGCGCCGTGCGAGTTTGCTCAGAGCACATTAATCCACCCCCTCGATCAACCCACTCATAGTGATATCAACGTCAAACAAGTACTTGCGGACAGGCCGCCGTCCCACCGGGATTGGTCTGAACAAGAGAAGGACACCTTCGGCGATATCTGTGGTGAGGCGATGATTAAGCAAGGCTACGAACTGCCGTTTTAGACACTGCACCTGGCAGCAAGCGACGACATGTGATGTGCTCACAGGTCTAAGGATGCAAGGCCAAAACGTATCGAATCGAAAAGCGTGTTGAGTCCTTAGTGCAGGATGCCGAGGCGAAACCTCATCGGCGCGACGATATCCTGTGTAAAATAGAACAGAATCACGTCCGTGTTAAGCATATCCTCGCTGAGCTTGAAGCAACTCAACCTGAGATGGATCGCCTTATCGAGATTCTTGGAGATAATTTTGTGCTTGAGGAGATATCAAAGCGACCGGTGACATTTAGCGTTTCAGTTGGCAACTGTACTGCCCGATTGATAGGTTTCTATCAGATAACGTATGCTTTGTACTTCCTATACTCCCCGCACTGACGTCATAGTCGAAATAATCCACCGCTTGTGCCGCCCACGTGAATGGAGTCGATTGCCCAAGGATACGTTACTCCCTGGTTGGTTACACGATGCCCCCCAGACGACGTCACCACTTTCAACATGTCAACCTCGTGCGCTAACCTGACTGGACTTCGGATCTAGGTGAGGACATGCCATGACCCACGGAGCATTCACGAGAGTAGCCGAAATCGAGACGTCTTTGAGCAGAACGTCAACCCGGTACTATCCACTGCCGTTCGAGCGGAAGGAGTATCAGGACCGTCTGACTCGTTGCCGTGAAGAAATGACTAAGCACGGAATCGACCTTTTGTATGTGACGGCGCCGGAAGGTCAATGTTATCTGCATGGCTACGAGGTCACCTGGTACCAGGCCGCGTCGACCCGGCACTGGATTCCTGCCACCGCTACCGCGGTACACGTCGATCACGACCGTTTGATCTTTATCGGTGGAGAAGACGCCGTGCCTTCGGCCGCTGAAGACCGCCGTGCGATCGGCTCATCAACCTTTGGCGCGGATGACGAGGTCTTTATGACGGTAGCCAAGTTGCTTGAGGATGAGGGCTGGCTTGGGACCGGGACAGTGGTGGGTCTGGAGCACTGGAGCTACCTGCCGCCGCGGGCGGTCAGCGATCGGCTGGAGGCTGCCTTCGCATCACGAGGCGCGCAGGTGATCGACGGCAGCGACGTGATGCGAAGAATTCGTCAGACCAAATCGTCGGCCGAGATCGCCGCCTTGGAGCATGCGGCCAGAATCGGTGATATCGGTCTCGCGGCGGTAGCCGAGAATTTCCGACCGGGTATGACTCACGCTGAAGTTTATGCGGAGGCAATGTATGCGATGGCGCAGGTTGGCGGCGAGGTACCCGGAATTGCCCAGGCGGTGCAACCGGGATGGCCGCAAAGCACC
Organism: Gammaproteobacteria bacterium; assembly: GCA_029861795.1. Next base: position 6,314 of record JAOTYS010000199.1, read on the forward strand.
CACTTGCTGCCGTCGCGCCGCCAGATCAGTGAAGGAGAACCTTTTGCCGTCGATGTGGCCGGCGTTTACAAGCGTTATCACGCCAACATAGACCGGACCCTGATCTGGGGCGAGCCGAGCGCCGAGCTGGCGAGAATGAACGAGGCTGCCAAACAGGCACTGGAGGTGCTGGGTGAAACGGCCAAAGCCGGTACCCCGCTCACCGTGGTCAACCAGGCGCTCAGAGCTCATTACATCGAAACTGACGTCTGGCAGTTCCACGATTATTGCGGCGGATATGAGCTCGGTATCGCCTTTCCCCCCGACTGGGTGGGTGAATTCGAGTGGTCGGTGGCTGACGAAAACCCGAGAGGCCAAATTGAGGCGAATCTGGTCACCAACTACGAGAATACGTTCCGCAACGAGGACCCGGTTTATCCCTTTGCTCAGATCGCATTCAGCCGCGATACGCTGGTCTACTCCAACACCGGTGCACGGCGACTGTCGGCGATCCCGGTGGAACTTATCGTGCTCGGTGAATGATGGAAGCGGCTGTGTCGTTTTCACGACGCTCCTATCATTCTTCTTTCAGTGACAGGTTCTTCTGCGAAGGCGCGGGTGGTTAGCAAATTGGTAGCAGACGGGTCGAACCGGCCAATAATCCTTTCACCCCGGACAAAGTGCTAACTATGTCTCCGGAATGAGGTGTAAACCATGTAACCGGAATGCACCGTTGTGACGTGGTGGCCAGGATAGACCCGATGTCTCTGACGAGCAGCGCTACGTGCCGCGCTGAAATTCCTGTTTGTTTCTCACTGGCGTTCAGAATTCTTCGAGAAGTTTGCCAAAGCCGGGCACCTTGTCATTGATTCCGTTATTGCGCAACGCATGCCAATAGGTCGCAGTATTAATTGCTACCGTGGGCTTGCCGAGTTCTTGCTCTATGGTGGCGGCCAGTCTCGCCATGGGCAGGTTGGTACCGACCTGGACCAAGGCGTCAACATCGTCGGCGTTCAGTTTATCCAATTCCTCACGAAGTAAATCAGGAGGCACTTCGGCAATCGCAGTCCATCTCGGACACTCCAGTGCGATGTCACCCCCAACCTCAAACCCGGAGTCCTCGAAGTACTTTCTAACTTGATCGTTCGCCGCAGGAAAGTAGGGCGAGATAAACGCGATTTTGTCGATGCCTCCATACGCTTTCAACGCCGCTGCCGTCGAGTGCGAACCTATGCTCACCCCAACTCCGGACGCATTCTCGACTTGGGCCTGAAATTCATCGGCACCCTTATTACCGCCATAAAACGTTATCGCAGACATGCCCATCACGAGATAGTCAGGACTGCAGGTCATGACACTGTCCACGGCATCCAGCACATTGTTGGAAATCACTTCCGTCGCGCTCAGAAACGTCTCATTGCTCACCGCATGCGAATTCGGCGTGTAAATTCTGCTGTAGTGATTGGTGACGCCTTCGGGTCGCATGTCATCGAACTCGGGCTGCACCACCGTATTAGTGGACGGCCCCAGAACACCGAATGTTTTTCTCCAGCCTAGAATGTCTGTCATCTCATTTCCCGAATTGAGCGTGGGGAAGGGTGCTAAGCAATTTGGGCCTCATCCCTGAGGCTTTGTACCATCGATTGCCGCAACATGTAAGTTCGGCGTAACTCACTATCGCACTGGGTTTGGCGCATTTCATCCCATTCAAGTTGTCGCGATGATTGCTCGCCTTCCTCGATCATTCTCATGTTCCTAATCGTCTGTGCCTGAATGGAGTTATTCATGATCGTGCGTCGTTGTCGATCATAGTGGTCCAACAATTCCAGGCAAAAAAGGGGTCAGTGTCGATTTTTAGTGTAGTGATGTAGTCTGT
>JAOTYS010000201.1 GCA_029861795.1 Gammaproteobacteria bacterium
ACAAACTGAATACGACCACATGCCGAGGAACGATCAGAGTATTTCGATCGATTGGGGTACAGATCTGAACGAGGGACGAACCAACGTTGGCATATTTGCGAGGCGCTACAGCCGCGATCGCGTGCGGGCCAGTGACGAGAGTCGCTGGGCGAATTCCGATTTTCGTCATCGCTTTCCCCCGACTTCTCCTTACGCAGTACCGAATCCGCAGTCGCCTGCGGAGACCTCCACAGTGTTTCGAAATGACAGCGCGAACTCGCTGTTCGGACAGTTCGATGTCGTCAGCAGTCTCGGAAGCAGTCATAGCCTGCGTGTAAACGATGTGGTCGACGCCGCAGGCGAGTTTGAAATCTACCCGACCGGCGATTCTCGCTGTGCCGGCGGTTTCGACACCGGGTACGGAACCTGCATGCATGAAGACGGACAGGGCACTATTCGATACAACTTTAATGCAAACCGTGACGTGATGGGTGAGGCTGATCGAACAACCATATTCGCCTACGTCAATCATGAAATGAACGAGGATCTCGAGTTTTTCAGCGACGTCTACTACTACGATTCGACGTCATCCCGAGATTTCGGTGCTTCCACGCCGCTGACCGCCGTGCCGCTGCGCGTTGGCGCCCAGAACTACTACAACCCGTTGGGTCCTTGCGGCTCACCGAACCGTTTACCAGATTCCATCATTGGTACGGATGTTCCGTGTAGCGGGCTCGAATTGAGAATCGACAACTACCGGTTCGCAGAGAAAACGAGGGTCGTCGACAACAACGGTGATGCCTACCGGTTGCTGGCTGGATTTAGAGGCATCGCAGGCGACTGGGACTGGGAAACGGCAGCCATCATTTCGAAGGCAACCCGCGACGATATTACGCACAACAGGATATCGAATACGCTGATTACCGAAGCACTGTTTGATCCGACGCCGGCTGCGTATAACCCGTTCAGCGGCGGTGTTGATAGCAACATAGAACGTGCCTATATCGACGTTTACCGCAGGGGATCAACGACACTCAGATCTTTCGATGTCAAGTTTTCGAATCCAGAAATATTCGAAATGCCCGCTGGTCCCGCAGGAATGCTCATTGGAGCCGAAACACGCCGGGAGGATTTCAGGGACGACCGTGATCCGCGACTTAACGGCACCATCGATTTTACTGACTTTGAAGGCGAGTCATACCCGTTGACTTCCGACGTCGTAAATTCGAGTCCGACTCCCGATAACGAGGGCGGTCGGTCAACGGTATCGTTTTTTGGGGAGCTGCAGTTACCATTGCACGAAACGATTGACGTGCAGCTGGCGGCGCGGTACGAGGACTTTAGTGATATCGGGGATACAACAGTAGGCAAATTTGCCATCGGCTGGCAGCCGCATGAGATGATCCTCTTGCGCGGTTCTGCGTCCACGGCGTTCCGCGCGCCAAACCTGATTACCATCAACGAAGGTTTTGTCGCACGATCAAATACGCGGGATGACTGGGTCTGCTTCTACGCCGTTGATAATGGCACCCTTCCAGCAGACAACGACTTTTCTGATTGCGACTATGGTATGCAGCGACAGGCAACGGGTAGTAAGGGATTGGTGCCGGAAGAATCAATCAACTTGTCAGCTGGTTTCGTATTCGAACCGATTGAGAATCTGACCCTGACGTTCGACTACTGGTCGATTGAAAAAGAAGACACAATTGGATTGTTCGGCGAAGAGAATCATGTCCTGGTTGACCTCGTAACACGCCTCGAACAGGGTACGTCCAATTGTGCTGCCGTCGTTGGTCATCCGAACGTCGTCCGCGACACGCCGACAACCGATCCGGTAGAAATGCAGGGCTTCCTTGACGCCGGTCTGTGTCCAATCGGTTCAGTTCTCTTTGTATCCGATCAGTACGCGAACCTCGACACGCGCACGGTTGAGGGATTTGACGTTGGTTTGTACTACGACTTCGAAACCAGTTTCGGGTCGTTTGCCTTCAAATACAATGGTTCGTTCTACGAAAAGTACGAGCAGCAAGGAACCAGTGGTATTACCGCGTCTCTGATCGAGGCTAAAGCAGCGGATCCAACGATCGTTTACCCGATCGCAGGCATCGGAGACCTGCTGAACCTGAATGGAAATCAGGAAAGCCGCATGACCGCCAGCCTCGCCTGGTACTTGTCCGATTGGTCGGTTGGCGTTTCGGCGAATCGCATTAGTAGTTTCCATCAACTGCTGTCGAACGGTGATATTTTCCCGGTGCCGTCGATGACGACGTATAACGCGAAGTTTGATTACACCATGAACATCGCAGATGTTGATACGCGAGTTCGGCTCGGTGTCAACAACATCACTGACGAAAGGGCACCGCTCTATGACCGGTCATTCGGATACTCGGACGATGCTCACAGAGACTGGGGTCTCTATTACTACCTGGACCTCAGGCTGGACTTCGGAGGCTAATACTAAGACCAGAAGATAATCGAAAAAAGGGGGCTTATGCCCCCTTTTTTTGGCGACGAAACCATCGTTCGTCGGCGAGAAAATGCGGATTTGTTGATACAAACTGGCCCGGCGCCCAGGACTTGAACCTGGATAACGAGATTCAAAGTCTCGCGTCTTTGCCGTTTAGACGAGCGCCGAATTGGGAAACGGTCTGAACCATGTTCCTGGTCGCTTTAAAAAAAACGGTTGAGACTACGCCGTTTGTGATCGCCCTTTTGCCGGTGTACCCAACCCCTTGCCAGGGGTAGTTGCCGGCGTGTCCACCCGACCCCGCTTGCGGCGGCGACCGGGTCAGCGACCATGACTGCCTTTTTTAAGGTGTGGCGCTTCACCTGTACCATCGGTTTAATCGGCGACTTGTCTACCGTGAACCTTGCGGGCTCCAAACGGGGCGTCCCCGACCGTGCGACAAAATCGCTGAAGTTCTTCGGCTTGCGGCCTCCGAACCTCCACGTTCTTCTTGCGAAGCGTGGACTTAAGCCATTTTCTACCGATGCCGGAGCGCGTCTTGGCATTTTCTAGTGGTGTTTCCTGCCGGACTCGAACCGGCTTCTTTCACATTGCTGTGAACGCTCAACCGATAAGCTAAGGCACAATTCCTACTGCGACGTGCGCGCTCCTGCAGCTTCGTTGCTTTTTGGGCAACGAAATACCGCACGCCGAATGTCGTTCCCCTGCCGGGTACTGAACCAGTGATCCGGATCATGACTGCACACCATGTCCCGAAACCCTTGCGCAACCGCACTCGCCTGCAAAGCTCGCACCTGGATGCACTACCTGTTATCTCTCACGATTTGCAACGTTAGTGTCACGGGTTACAGCACTACCTGTTCTTTCGCGTTGCCCGCATTCCCGGTAAACCGGTACGTAAACAACGTTACTTCCGTGCGTTGCTGGTCTCGCTACTACCGGCCGTAACCGATAGCCAGGAGATCAGGCTTGCCTGGTTTGACCCGCGTGAGCGGGCGGGAAGTCGTAGGGTCTTCCCTTTCCCGTCGTTGCCGACGGTTAGCAGCGCCAGGCCGCAAATGTTGTACTTCAGCGAAGTGCAACAATTTTTTGGCAGATCGTGTAGGTATCGAACCCACCTCATCAGGGTTGGAATCTGATTTGCTCCCTGAGCGACGATCTAAGAAGAAATTCCATTTATGATTTCTAGACTGATGCCTGTTTCGGTTTTATTACTAAAGATAAATCTGCACCTGCCAATGTGGAATTTCATGTCGCAAGTAGGCAGATTTGGCAGAAGATAGAGGAGTCGAACCCCCACCGTTTCCAGCGCCCACGGGTTCAAACCGTGTTGCCAGCCAACCCAGCGGTATCTTCTGTTGTTTGGAGGAAGGCGTTCGACTCGAACGAAACACCTGGGCAGATGCGATCTGCTTAGCAAGCAGCCCCGGTCCCTGACCGGTTCACCTTCCTGAAGAAACTTGAGAGCCTTTCATATACCACCCGTGCTTTAGCGCGCCTACGACACGGGACTGTTACTCGGCTCTCATGACTGGTCCCTCCGCAGGGATTTGAACCCTGACCAAACAGATTAAAAGTCTGTTGTGCTACGCGTTACACCACGGAGGAAAATCTCTTTTGTACTGTTTCCTAAATCAAATTCACAATCTCCTTTTGCACGCACCGTACTGGCGATAGCGAACTGATTTTCATTGCTCTAAAGATAAATCCGCAATTACCAAAGCATTAATACTGGAATTGCAGGCGGATTTGGCACCCCCGGTAGGATTCGAACCCACAAAGCCCGGCTTCGAAGGCCGAGCGGCTTCCACTTGCCACGGAGGCGAAAATCAATACGTACTATGATTTCTTGTACTAAAGATAAATCCGCAACTGCCAACAGATTTTTTCTGGCACTGCGGGCGGATTTGGTCGTCCCGGTGAGAATCGAACTCACTTCAGACGGCATATAAGACCGCTGCCTACACCATTCAGCCACGGGACATTGGCGCAAGGTGATGGTATCGAACCACCCTCCGCTGGGCTTCAACCAGCTGCTAATCCGTCTCAGCTAACCTTGCAATAGTTTGTGCCCAGGCCCCATTGTGCTTTTTGACAATGGCACACTGCCAAATGCGGACTGGCGAGTACTGCACTAAATGTAAATCCGCAATTACCCGGATACCGCTATTGGCACCGCGGGCGGATTTGGTACCGACGATAGGAGTCGAACCTATACTGAACGGGGTCTAAGCCCGCTGCCTCTGCCAAGTTGGGCTACGTCGGCGTGGTCCCCCCGCAGGGATTCGAACCCTGACCTAACAGATTAAGAGACTGTTGTGCTGCACGATTACACCACGGAGGAATTATTCATTTGGTACCGACGGTAGGGGTCGAACCTACACTGTACGAATTTTAAGTCCGTTGCCTCTACCAGGTTGGGCTACGTCGGCTATTTCACGATTTCAAGTCTCGTAGTCGTGAACAATTACAATTAAATTGATGCTAGCTTCAACTAGACTAGAAAATCTAAATTTGGGGGACGGAATTGAATCGGGATTGCATGCACGTCGCTTGTGCCGTGTTCTTTTACTGTAAGCCCGTGACTAACCCCGACTCCTACGCTTGAAAGTTCTGATCCTATGGCAATTTGAACAAACAATGTCGCACTTGGCGATTTCAGTATCTACGGCTTTTCGTGATCTTGTCCACGCTGCGGCAAGATTGAAAAACTTCTCTTCACTTGGTAGATGGTCAAAGTCCATGCAATATGGAGGAAATGTCCCACCGCAATCCTTGCATGGAGTCTTCTTGAGCTCGTTCAAGTAGGCCCGGTGCTTGTCTATACGCTTACGCACGAGGATTCGTTTTTTCTCTTTATTTCGGTTATACCACCGCGTCTGATGTTTCCGATTTAATACAGGGTTTTTCGACAATTGGCTCCCTCGGAAAGATTCGAACTCTCAAAGGCGGTGGTAGAAACACCGCTGGCTTCCAATAGCCACGAGGGAAAAGTAGCTCAGAACAGGTGAAATATCTCCATACATATCTGGGCAGAACATTCAAAAATTGGTGCTCAACGGAGGTAACGCTCCCCCTTCTCCGGGTTACAAAGCCGGTGCATCACTATTAATGCTTGTCGAGCTGGAGCGTCGTACGGGATTTGCACCCGTGCCTCTACATTGGCAACGTAGCGTGCCGCTGACAACACCTACAACGCATTGTTTGGTCCTGGTAGTTGGATTGAACGCAATCCGCCCTCCGCTCCGGACGAACGTGTTCCGTCAAGTGCGGATTGATCTTTAGTGCAATGAACGCCAGCCCGTAATTGCTTTTGCCGCGATCTCGTACATGTAGAAGAACTTCGTATACATCAGTATATTTTTGGTCCTGGCGGTTGGATTCGAACCAACATGCAACCACTTAGCCTTTCGACCGCGTATCAGGCGGAGGGCATACACCAGAGTTGGTTGCGAGTACGGGTAATGCTCCCGTCTGGTCAGGCTTATGAGGCCCTACTGATCCTTGATCACTCGCGATTGATTGGTCTCCCCAGGTGGATTCGAACCACCATCTTCCGGCTCCGAACCGGAAACTCTGCCAGGTTGAGCTATAGAGAGAGAAATTGGAGAAGCGGGTCGGAATCGCACCGACGTTTACTGGGTTGCAGCCAGTCGCATATCTACTTTGCTACCGCTTCGGGGTGAGGTGCGGACTCGAACCGCTGAGTGCAGGGTCACAGCCTGACTAGCCCCCTGGGCAACCTCAACATAATTTGGTACCGGTGGAGGGATTTGAACCCCCATGCCTTTTGGCGCTAGCTTCTGAAACTAGTGTGTATGCGTTCCACCACACCGGCGTGGTACAGGTGACGGGACTTGAACCCGTATCTCCGAGATTGAAAGTCTCGTGTTCTATGCCGATTAAACTACACCTGCTCGGATTTGGTGGAGGATCGCGGTAACGCTCCGCGCAGACAGTCACCTTGCAAAAGTAACCCGCTTTTCCTTGAGCATCCCCCTTCGTTTGCGCGTAACCGACCATCAAGTAGATGGGGTTTCGATTGAATACGAATCGTCTAGCGCATTTGTTTGCTTGGACGCTAAAGGTAATCTCGCAACTATCATTTGCGAACCTTTCAGCGTCACCTGCGAGCTTGGTACCTCGTCAGTGAATTGAACACTGCCACCCTTCCTTGTAAAAGACGGTTGCGGACCCAGCGCCCGAGGCGAAATTTTGGCGGCCCTACGGGGTTTCGATCCCCGTCCTGCTGTTCGACAGACAGCCATGCTAGCCATTGACACCACAGAGCCTTGGCTCCGGCTGCAGGAATCGAACCTGCCGCATGCGGATTAACAGTCCGCTCCCCGCGCCATGCGGGGCCAACCGGATTGGTGGAGAGAGATGGAATTGAACCACCAAGCTCTAGGAGCACCGGTTTACAGCCGGCTTGTCTCGCCGTTGACAGTCTCTCCAGGTTTGAGCACATGCATCGCGGCTGAAGCCGCTCCCACGGCCACCGCGATACTTCCACTCCAGGAAGGTAGCGCGGTGCACTCAGCACCACGCCTCCTTCCTGTATCAACAAATCCACATTGTTAAAGAACAATGCCAACCGTCAAGCATAAAAAAACCCCGGTTGGCACAAGCCAAGCGGGGTTTTTCCATTCCCGAAAGGCTTGCCGATAAGCGCCTCCCGGTAATGTTGGAAGACACTCAGGTCATGAGCACCTCTTCACTGGCGACCATGACAAAATCGTTGCGGCCGCGATGCGATATCGCAGGCCAAACGAATCCGCACAGATACGCATCTCGACCTGCTGGCCAGCGCGTCTCTGTTTGAGCGACAGCATATTTTTGTCTGTTTCTAATCATGGCGGGCGAGTTTACTCATCCAATTTTAAATGTCAATATCGAATTTACTTTGTCTATTGGTAATTGACGACTGTGTCACAAAAAGGTTCCACTTTCGCTCAGTTTTTTTCCGGCAGCGTCTTAAGTAAAGTAATGAACGCAGATCGTTGACGATCATCGAGTGCCAGTGATGCGGCCATCAGTTCCAGGGTGTCAGATAGCCGCTGTTGATTTGACTGGCGTCCCACGCCCTCTGGCGGCGTGTCGAGCCAGCCAATTGGCTGATCCGCGGCGGTCTCCAGCGCCCGCGCCAGCCTGTCCGATACAGGACGCACAAATGGATACTCTCTATGAAACTCAAGTTCATCCAGCGCAACGCCAGCCGCGTTTAGCGTCCTTTTCGAAGGCCAGGCCTTGCTTGGTCCTCGAAACAAGGATCGGAGACGAAGCTGTCTTGTTATCTGGTTGATCGGATCACTCGCAAACATCGGGCCTTTACCGAACAAAATCCAGCCAGCTGCGAAACCGGTCACATCTGCAATGGCTTCCACGATTGTCAAATTCGGGTTTTGCGATTCAACGGATTCGTACCGATGTAACAACTGTTTTGATACATCGATGCGCCGCTTCTTCAGCTCGGCGCGCAGTGCCTGTGGTTCAATTCCCTGTGATTCCCGCGCATACCGAATGCGCGATGCCATCGTGTTATGCGCGCGACGTCGCGTATTTTTCTTTGTCATTGTCGAAGTATAAAGCTAATTCTCATTTCGGTACATTGACAGTTGACTTTGTCAATTCTGCTGGTAGAGTACGCCGCCCTATGAAAATCTTAATCCATAAATTTGCGAACGAATCCGTACTCGGCAACTTCAATTGCCA
>JAOTYS010000711.1 GCA_029861795.1 Gammaproteobacteria bacterium
GCTAGCGTCGTTGCGGGGAAAAAACAACACAAACACAGAGATATGACAGTAGCGAAATTGAATGTTCGATTCATATTCATGGAGATTTGCTCGAAATTGTTGTACTGAAGTCTTAAGAAAAGCGGCGTATTGACGTTCCCCCCTTCTGCCAGGACATTTTCTGTGAGAGTCCCTGGTTAATTTTGTGCTCCTGTCGCACCTCTGCCGGCGTTCGTTGTCCGACCGACCGGTGACGCCATGCTTTATTGTAGTCTTCTCGCCTTCGTTCGATTCGAGTATAGATTCCACACTTCCGACCTGCCACGTATTTCGGTAATCATCACAAATTACCGTGTAGCCCGGATATTGCGCGAATAGAAAAGGCAAAACCTCATTAGTTCGATATAATTCAGTTGCTTACGCTGAGATCGAACGAGGTTTTGCCCGTGACAAACTGTACCCAACAATCTTTCAGATTTCCAGCCTGTAAACGCCGTTCAGTTGAAGTCAATTTTGAGGGAGGGGACATCACCTCGGACGGTGGGGTGTTGCTGTTGCGGCAGGTGGATCATCGTTTGGGGCTATGCGCAGCGGTAGCGGCGGTCCTGGAGGACCCGCGTCGCCAAGCGAGTTGTGTGCACGATGGATTGAGTTTGTTGCAACAGCGGGTATATGGGCTGGCACTGGGCTATGAAGATCTAAACGATCACGAGGCGTTGCGTCGGGACGTTGCCTTGCGAACGGCGGTGGATCGGATGGAGGAGCTGGCGAGCAGTTCGACGTTATGCCGATGGGAGAACCGTGCGGACCGTGCAGCGGCATGGCGGATGAACGAGGTGTTTGTGGAGCAGTTCATTGATTCGTTCAAGCGATCGCCGAAGCAGCTGATTCTGGACTTTGATGCCACCGATGATGCGGTACACGGGCGGCAGGAAGGCCGGTTCTTTCATGGTTACTACGATCACTACTGTTTTTTGCCGCTGTATGTGTTTTGCAAAGACCAGTTGCTGGTGAGTTATCTTAGACAAAGCAAGATTGATGGAGCGAAGCATGCCTGGGCGATATTATCTCTATTGGTCAAGCGGTTTCGTGAGAGGTGGCCGAAGGTTCGGATCATCTTCCGGGGTGATAGTGGATTTTGCCGATGGCGGATGCTTTCATGGTGTGAACGCCATGAGGTGGGCTACATCGTTGGAATTGCCCAGAACAAGCGGCTGAACAGGCTGACTTCCCCCATCCAGTGGGATGCTGAAGCGTGTTTCAACGAGCTCGGCTCGAAGGTGCGCTGGTTCACTGATTTTTATTACGGCGCCCGCAGTTGGGACCAGCCCCGGCGAGTGATCGCTAAGATCGAACACACGGACAAGGGTGCGAACCCACGCTATGTGGTCACCAATCTTGAGGGGGAGTCTAAATACTTGTACGAGAAACTCTATTGCGCCCGTGGCGACATGGAGAACCGGATCAAGGAGCAGCAACTCGATCTGTTTGCCGATCGCACCAGTTGTCACAAATGGTGGTCCAATCAGTTCCGGCTACTGTTATCGTCCTTGGCCTATGTCTTGCTCGAAGCCATTCGGAGACTGGCGCTTAAAGGCACGGAGCTCGCCCGTGCTTATGTCGGCACGTTAAGATTGAAACTCCTTAAGATCGGTGCCGTGATCCTGCGCAATACCCGACGCATCCGGTTTTTGTTATCGAGTAGTTATCCGCACCAGCATCTATTCTTCCTCGTCGCCAACCGGCTCGCCCCCGGATAATCCAATATCATCCGCGTTTCCTGTGCGTGAGGCATCACGCCAGGGGGTCGCTCGCCTTAAGGCAGGGAAAATGCTGACCACTCCTGACAATTCATAAAAACTGATGATAAAGATGCGCTCACACCCCCGATTCCGCCATCACAACTCGAAGATCCCATCGGTATCGCTTTATCAACACTAAATCAGAACCCATCTCCGCAACTCATGCAATATTGCGGCTAGCCCGGATATTTCACGAAGGCGAACCCTACACCAGAACTCTGCTCAATACTTGAAACGGTTACGCCGTGTTTTAGGGTACGGGGCCACCGCACAGATTGTCCTGTTCGAATTCAGGACAAATCGGGCGTCGTATTCGTCACGATCCCCTTGATCCATAGCTACGGCTATGCATCCGTGGACGATCGCACCGACTACTTAGCCCGATTGCCCCTGAACTCCG
>JAOTYS010000712.1 GCA_029861795.1 Gammaproteobacteria bacterium
CATCGTCCAGATTCCGTATACGTTATCTTATTTGGAAGAAGCGCGAATCTACGACAAGCTGGTTTCAACAGCGACCACCTTTAAAGATGTACACCTTGATCCGCATGCGCTAAAGGTCGCGGCCGCATTTGCGATACTTACGCGCCTGAACAAATCAGAGCGAGAAGAGCTGGATCGATCGAAGAAGCTACGGCTCTACGCCGCAGAAGACGTTGAGGGTTTCTCTGAAATCGAAGTGGAGCGCATTCGTAGTGAAACACCAGATGAAGGTTTAGCCGGGGTGAGCCCACGTTTCGTCATCAATGCCCTATCCAATGCAATCACCCGCAGTGAAGCATACAGCCTTACCAGCATGGAGGTTTTATTGGCACTAAAAGACACGATCGAAACCGATGCGCGCATGGATACCAATCAAAAACGCGAGTGGACCGACTACTTGGTCGTGGCGCGCAAGGATTTCTACAATCGCTGGGTAAAAGAAGACGTTCATAGAGCCCTGTTTACGTCATTTGAAGAAGAGGCCCAACAATTGCTCGACAAGTACTTGGATGAAGTGGAGGCCTCATTGGATCAGCGTGAAGTGACAGATCCAATTACAGATGAATCGAGACCACCGGATGAACGTTTCCTACGTTCAGTGGAAGAGAAAATCAAGATTTCTGATTCCGGCAAACAATCTTTTCGCCAAGAGGTCGTACGAAAAGCAATGGTGGCCTTCAAGACCGGTGAAAAATTTACCCTCGACAGTCATTCGCGTCTGCATGAGGCGATCGAGCAATATCTATTTGAGGAGCGCCGCGACGTGTTGCGGTTAGTGACTTCAGCCGCAAGACCTGACGAAGAAGCCCAACACAAGATCAGCGCTGTTCAGGATCGCTTGATCAAGGAATACGGATATGATGAACATAGTGCAAAAGAGGCTTTGAATTATGTCACAACACTACTGTCTCAGGAGTAACAGCCTGTTGCAAAAGTCTCAGGCGAGTGCGAAGCGAGACAGACAGCGGCGAACGCCGCTCCCGCCCATCCCTGCGCTCCGCGGCATTTCCGGCAAGCCCAGTGTACAGATAGTACATGAGCATGTTGAGCCGATGATTAACGCAGTATCGTGCCGCATGAGGGTTTTTCAACAGGCTGTAAGTTGACCTAGCACATATCGCCAATGAATGCGGGCACCAATTTCAAGAACGGAGGGTCGGACAGCAGGCGCTGGTATGAGCTGTTCTCGCGGGGCGCCAAAGACTGGCTGCGGCACAACGAAAAAGTCCGCGAAGCTGTGCGCGAACAACTTCCGCAGTTGATCTCCCAGGCCGACATTCTCGGTGACGACGGCAACCGCCGGGTCCAGGTTCCTGTGCGTTTTCTTGAACATTATCGGTTCAAACTGGGCAGCGCCGAGAATCAGAGGGGCGCGGGACAGGGAGACGCCGAGCCCGGCGATGTCCTGAGACAAGCTCGTGATACAAAGCAAGGTCAAGGCAAAGGAGCAGGTGGTAATGAGGGCGGTGGCATCGACTTTGTTTTAGAGCTGACGGTGAACGACATTGTCGATTGGTTATGGGAAGAGCTTGACTTACCGAATCTGCGCGCTAAATCCGGTTCCATCGAGCAAGATGATTACACCCGGGAGGGCTGGGACCGCCGCGGCGCACGCTCACGACTGGACCGGCGGCGATCATTAAAGGAATCCATCAAACGCCGTGCGGTACAAAAGGAAGGGCCAGCCTTTGCCGATGATGATCTGCGCTTTCGACAACTGGTGAAGCGCGAACGCCCCGCCTATGAGGCCGTCGTGTTTTTTGTTATGGATGTCTCGGCCAGTATGGGGCAGCGGGACCGGCAGATGGCCAAAACCTTTTTCTTCTGGGCGCTCCGGGGACTACGTCGGCAATATACCCATATCAACTGTGTTTTCATTGCTCACACCGACAAGGCATGGGAATTCAACGAAAAGGAATTTTTCGAGGTGTCGGGATCAGGAGGTACGGTGGCCTCGAGCGCATTCGATGCGGTTCTCCGAAAGATCGAAACCGGATTTGATGCCAGTCGCTACAATATCTACATGTTTTACGCCTCAGACGGAGAAAACTTCCCACAAGATCGTGATGGGGCCCTAGAGAGACTCACAACAATCGGAGATCTTGCCAACTATATGGGTTTTGTGGAGACCGTCACCA
>JAOTYS010000202.1 GCA_029861795.1 Gammaproteobacteria bacterium
ACTAACGGACCCAAACTTAATTATTGGACAAGTCGAATCTGACTCAGGCTCAAGTCCTGCGGATCAGTGCCCTGAGTGCCTTTGTCTGCGCCCTGCTACTTTCCCCATCCGCTATATCGGCAGATTTAGACAGGGACTTCATCAGTGCCATACAGAATAAGGACTTCGCCGCTCTACACCATCTTGTCGCAAGTGGTATCGATGTTAACCAAAGCCTGGATGATGGCAGAACGGCGTTGATGGCTGCGGCAAAGCACGGTGATAGTCGGCTGGTTCGGAAGCTGCTGGCCAAGGGTGCCGACGTTAGCATAGCAAATGCAAACGGCGGCACCGCACTGATGTTCTGCGCAACTAATGCGGATTTGGGTATTGCGAAAGTTCTGTTAGAGCACAGGTCGTCGGTCAATGCACAAGCTCGAAACGGCTGGACCGCGATAATGATTGCTTCGGCAAAAGGGAATCACCAGCTCGTCCAATTACTGTTAGAGCATGGGGCGGACGCTAACATAGAAGATGTCTACGGTTGGACCCCCCTGATTCGGGCTGCTTATGAGGGAAGGCGCAAAGCGGTAGCAGCGCTTTTGGAGTGGACGTCGATTAACATCAATGCCCAGGATGAACAAGGGGCGACTGCATTACACCACGCCGCAGCCAAAGGTTACGAGCAAATCGTGGGATTGCTTGTGGGGCGTGGTGCCGATACCACAATCAAGGACAAGAGCGACACTACTGCCGCCATGGCTGCGGAAGTTGGAAACCATGTCGGTGTCAAAGAGGCCATCAAGTTAGCAACAGATGGCGGTTAAGTTCATCTGGCGTGGCGCCATACCAGACTATCCACACTGAATGCTGGTATCTGAGTATTCAGACAATGGAATCACTGTGGTGGTGTCACTCACCGGAGCACGGATCGCTGATGTGGCGTACTCGATCTGTAAGCGCTCGGCGAAGGCGTCAAAGAACTTGTCGAACATCTCGCCGCCATAAGTACCTGTCGCATTGACAGAATTCTGTCTCTCATCATACTCCATGACGATCGATGCCAGCGGTTGTGGTGCAGGGCCACCAAGAACTTGTGCCCCGCGAGCTGGATCATAGACGCTCTTTTCAGAACAGCAGTATATAACTTGACTACGTCGCCTTGTTTCCTCATTTGTGTCCACGAAATTAACATCCGAGTGCCGGTAGTTTATGAAGCTCACGGAGCGCGAGGGATGGGTCATTTTATGTGCACAAATGGCGGAGAAGGCGACCACTGACTGATTCGGGCCGACTCCTCCGCCCCATTGGTAGCGAATCCCGTCTTCAGTAGTAAGTATGGGCCCCGGCTTTGCCGGATTTCCCAGGTTAATTAGAAAACAAGGGGTGGCTGCATAGGGATAATGAAAAACGTAAGTCTCCCCGACGATAAGCTGCGATAGCGACAGTGGCTGGCCATCCATGTCAAGTAATCGTGACGAAGAATAATGGCGTTGCCCGCCATCGGCACGGGCCAGCAAGCTCGGGTAGTTAGCGATCGCGGTGACGGCTGAGGCGCAAAGTTTTACGAAGTTGCGGCGGCTTTGTGAGATTGTTTTGTCCATTGCGCGGGCCCTTATAAACGTTCTCGGTACATCATGCTCGACAGATTGAGGTCAATTTGTGGCGCCTGCCCGTTTGAGTTGTTCGATGATCTGAATTTCACCGACCATTTCAGCAGCCGCGGTGGCGGTCCAACCATCTACCGCACGTATATTCGGATCTGCGTCGGCAGCCAGTAAAATCGCGACGATATCACCGAATCCTCGGTTGGCGGCAAGCATCAGTGGGGTATTGCCGGTGCCTTTAGCCTTGGCGTTTACGTCGGCGCCGTTTTCGATCAATAAATTTACTATGTCATTATGCCCTCCTACGGCTGCATGCATTAAGGCAGTGCTGTCCTTGGCCGCATATTGGTTGACATCCGCACCCGCCGCGATCAGCAGTTCCACGATATCGTAGTGGCCTGCTGTAGCAGCGCTGGCTAACGGTGTATCGCCGTTTTCCGCCGCTTCACTGACACTCGCCTTAGATCTTAGCAACTGCTCGACTGTGAGGTACTGGCCATTTTGTGAAGCAATCAACAAAGCGGTTCTGCCGTCGGTGGTTCGGATATTTGGGTCTGCACCGTTTAGTAGTAACAGCTCCACGATCGAGATATTGCCATGATCCGCAGCCGCCATGAGTGCGGTCCAGCCGTCGTGCGCTAGCGAATTAATCTCCGCGCCTGCTGCCAAAAGATCTACCACTGCTTGTAACCCCGTACGTCTTGCGGCGGCATAACTCAGAGCAGAGTTCCCATACTGACTGTCTGAGGCGTTAGGATCGGCACCGTACTCAAGAAGTTGCATGATGATTGAGTCGTTGGCCTCGCGAACGGCTAACAGCAAGGCGGAATATCCTGTGTCAGTCTCGTACGCTGACACGTCAGCGCCACCTTTTAGTAGCGTTTCCACGATATCCCAATGACCAAAGTAGGTGGCACGCATCAACGCCGTCCAACCCTTGGCGGAACGTGCATTGATCGCTGCACCCTTTGTCAACAACAGCTCTACGATATCCCTGTGCCCACCACTTGCTGCGAGCATGAGCGGCGTTTCCTCAGATACGCGAGTGCGTGTATTGATGTTTGCGCCTTCCGCGATAGCATAAGTTGCGACCTTGAGGGTTCCGCTTCCGGCAGCCACCAATAGGGCTTGATCGGCCACGGATTGCTGTTCCTGAGAGGGGATGGCGGTGGTGGTCGTCGTCGTCGTAACGATTGTGTTGACCTGCCCCTGGGCACAACACACCCATAGAATGCCGTACAAGCAGTGGAAAGACTGTCGCCGAAAGGTCATAGGTGTCGGATGACTTCCTATATGCTGAGATCTAAGAATTCAGCCACAGTTATGGCGCGCTCGATGCCCTCAGGCTGAGCTAACACCATCGCACCGCGGGAATCTAACCTAACAAATTGACCTGGTAGCACAACGCTACCTAATCGAATCTCGGTTTCGTCACCGATATCATCAGCGCGCAGGGACCATGCCTTAAGAATTGGAGGGAGTCCGTCATTAGCCCAACGATTGAGCCACGATAATAACTGACGCGAATAGCCCTCCAACACCTGCACCGCAGTAATATCGGCGGAGCCATCCACGGCATGTACGCTCAAGGCAGGGAAGGGCGTGTCTTCCGGATAATCCCTGATATTGACTGACAGGCCGATGGCGAGCCAGTCGAAGCTACCGTTTTGAGATTTGGGTGCTTTCAGGTGGATTGCAGCGACCTTGCCATCATTCATCACCACATTGTTGGGCCAGCGGTAACGCAGCCCCGCCATTGGCGAGATCAAAGTCGCTAGCGCTGTTCCGATACTTAGCGCGGTCACATAGGTCAGTTGATCCGCGTGCTCAGCGGGAAACTCCGGCCGTAACAGTACGGCACAATGCAGATTGCCAGGGGGCGCATACCAAGGTTGATCAAAACGGCCGAATGCCGCCGTCTGTTGTTGTGCCCAAATCAATAGCCCTTCTTCCGCCCCATTCTCAGCGCGACGCCGACACTCTTCCAGGACGCTGTCGACCGTCTCCAGGGCGACCAAGTCGTATTGAGGGGGCAGAAGCGGTAAGTCAGACACCTCGGCGTAAGGCTCCTGTGCGGATTACTCGAAATCGGGTCCGAAAAGCTTTAGTTCACTGTGACTGGCCGCGTTAGGTCGAAAGATCTTGAGATTCTCAACAATTCCCTCGCTGGTTAACTGGCGTTCCAGTCCGAGCAGAGTATCAAGATCGTTCTGACAAAGGCTACAAGTGTACTCAGCCTCTTCCCGAGCGGCTGGTAACGCCGTTTTGATGTCCGGTGCACCGTGACGCTCGACAAGCAGCGTAGCCAGTATTTCGATGACGCGGCGATATTCACTCTCGCTGATGTCAGCGATTTCCACCAGTGTGCTCCATCCTAGGCTCTCGATTCCCAGGAAGCCGTGTTTGAAGGCCTGGAGATGTTTGCCGGTTAGCTCATTCGGGTTGTTATTCACGAATGTAAAAGAGCCTGGCACAGCCCATTCCCCAGGAATTGCCGCGGATTCGAATACTTGAGCATCGGATTCGTCTAAGCGAATTGTGCGAAGAAATCGCATAACTTGCTGATTGAACCATCATGTGTTCGCCGATGCCACATTATGAAATGTGACAACCAGAACTTAATATTCTTGATTGCACTGATAAAACAATAAGATATGCAAGTTACTTGATGTCTTATATAAGATTGCGAGAGATGTAGAAACAGATGTAAATCTGGGGTGGCGGTAGCCGACTGATCGTCCGGCTAGCGCGTTTTACGGCCACCGGCTAACGCTGCTGGGGCCGGTGCAATCCGCTAGAAATGTTTGCCTAAATATGTTCGCCACCATCGATATGAATTTCCGCACCCGACACATAGCTCGATCGCTTACTGCACAGAAAATAAATCGTGTCCGCAACCTCGGCCGGATTGCCCAACCTTCGCAGCGGTAATGTATTAGCCAATTTCTCCGTCCCTGGAGAAACGATCGCGGTGTCGATTTCCCCAGGAGCGATTGCATTTACCCGGATCCCCAATGGCCCGAAGTCCGCGGACATTTCGCGTGTCAACGCCGCTAACGCGGACTTTGAGGTTGCATATGCGGCCCCGGCAAAGGGATGAACCCTGCTGCCAGCAATGGATGTGACGTTTACTATGGAAGCATTGCCACGTTTCAGCTCTTCGACAAGCCCGCGCGCGAGCATGATCGGGGCAAAGAAATCCACCTGAAACACATGACGCCACAGATCAAGGTCGGTATCCACAGCTCCTAAACGCGCTCCGTCTTGGCCCTTGGGTGAGACACCGGCGTTGTTGATCAACGCATGCAAAGGGCCACCATCGAGACGCTTGCGCATCTCTTCCAACCCCTGCTTGATGCTGTAGGGATTACCCAAGTCCACCACGATATGATCGTCGGGGCCCTCCAGCCAAGGACAACGAGTGGGGAAGGGTTGGCGGGAACATGTGATTACGCGCTAACCCTCGTCGGAAAACCGTTTCGCGGTGGCATGGCCGATTCCGCGACTCGCTCCGGTGAGTATCAAAGTCTTTTCTGTGTTATTAGTTCCCATGATTTACGCCCGTGGCTGTGCCGGGCCGCTATGATTTTGCCTGACGGCTTGAATTGAATATAGCATTCATCGAGCAAAGCGTTGAGCGACTGGTGAAGTGCCGGTCTATTCGACATTGCTGCGGGAATTAGCCTTCTAAATGGTAGGCGATGCATCGGACCTACAAGGTGCCCCGGACGAGGCCAACAACAGGTCCGCTGGGCTTGATTGAAAAAAAAGTGCCGCAGTTTTTATGGTGGGCGATGCGGGTTTCGAACCTGCGACCTCTGCCGTGTGAAGGCAGCGCTCTCCCACTGAGCTAATCGCCCACAGCGGTGATTATACACAGGATGAAGCCGACGTGAGGCACTCGGCTGTATTCGTAGGTTGCATGCCTTAGAATCTGCCGAGTCTGGATTTCCGCAAATAAGCATCACGCCTATGACAGTACGTACCCGTTTCGCGCCTAGTCCTACTGGGCATCTGCATATCGGTGGGGTGCGTACAGCACTTTACTCATGGCTTTATGCGAGAAGGTATGGTGGGCAGTTTGTCTTACGCATTGAGGACACCGATCGTGAGCGATCCACCGGCGAGTACGAGAAATCGATCCTAGAGGGCATCGCTTGGCTTGGGCTCGACTATGACGAGGGTCCGTTTTATCAGTCACAGCGGCTTCCCAGGTACCGTGAGGTAATCGGCGAGCTTCTACAGCAGGACAAAGCCTACCATTGTTACTGCTCCAAAGAAGACCTGGATGCCATGCGCGAACAACAGCGCGCGCGCGGTCAAAAGCCGCGTTACGATGGATGCTGTCGCGATAACCCAGCCGCCAAGCGCCCGGATATAAGTCCGGTGGTGCGATTCAAAAACCCTCTCGCGGGCGATCTAGTCATCGATGACAAAATTCGCGGCCGCGTGATATTCAGCAACGAGGAACTAGACGACTTGATCATCGCGCGGGCGGATGGTGCGCCGACTTATAACTTTACTGTAGTGGTAGACGATGTAGACATGTCCATCAGCCACGTTATTCGTGGCGATGACCATCTTAATAACACACCGCGACAGGTCAACATCTTCGAAGCCTTGGGGGTTGTTCCGCCGATCTATGCCCACGTCCCAATGATACTTGGCGCAGATGGTCAGAAGCTGTCAAAACGTCACGGTGCGCTAAGTGTGTTGGAGTATCGCGAGCAAGGGTATTTACCACAGGCACTATTGAATTATCTAGTGCGTCTTGGTTGGTCTCACGGAGATCAAGAGATCTTCTCGATAGAAGAAATGCAAAGACTTTTTGACATTGCCGATGTCAACAAGGCAGCATCGGCCTTCAATACCGAGAAACTCCTTTGGCTAAATCAACACTATATCAAGGCTAGCGACACTGCGTTTCTCGTAGATCAGTTGCGGCACTTTCTCACTGTCCGGGCTATCGATATAAGCAACGGCCCGGACTTGAGTGCGGTGGTGGAAGTGCAGCGGGAACGGGCCAAGACGTTGGTGGAGATGGCACAGAAGAGTGAGGTGTTCTATCGAGATTTTGAGAACTACGATGAAAAGGCTGCAACGAAAAACCTTAAGCCTGAAATCTGTGGTGGCTTGCGCGAATTGCGGGAACGATTTGCAGCTATCGATAACTGGGACGCAGAATTGATCCACGAAGCCATCGAAGATATAGCAGCGCAGCAAGGTCTAAAATTCGGCAAATTGGCGCAACCCTTGCGGGTCGCGGTTACCGGTTCCACCGCTTCGCCTCCTATCGACACTACTCTAGTATTGCTAGGTCGCAGGCGCACCGTAGAGCGGCTGGATCGGGCTATCAGATTCATTGATCGAGACTCAACTTGACCCGGTAATGTCCGTAAACGTAAAGTACACGCCCCTCTGGGGCCATAGCTCAGCTGGGAGAGCGCTACAATGGCATTGTAGAGGTCGGCGGTTCGATCCCGCCTGGCTCCACCAAAATTTATTGTGGCTGCGAAGTTAAGCAGTTACCTAACTGGCAAATCGAATACTCAAGATTTCAGGAATCGTCCCCATCGTCTAGTCGGTCTAGGACACCGGCCTTTCACGCCGGCAACAGGGGTTCGAATCCCCTTGGGGACGCCATTTTATTCCAATCCCTGGATAGAGCGACGTTGTGGTGGATTTCGACGTCCTTTCGGCTCTCGTGGAGGATCACACGGCCAGGGCTCTTAGCATATCCACCGCGTAGACACAAAATGTATAGTCGCGGCACCGCGGAATCGAATATCAAGCGCCGCGACTTTGATGTGATCGTGATGTCAATCGGTCAACCCCTAATCGAGCTGGTTCGTTGCAAGCAGCCCGAAAACCAGACCCTTACGGCGCGACCGAGATGAGCGAGGATGCGCGATCGCCGTCCGCAAATCCATACAACGACTGGTTGTCCAGCGTCAGCAATGATTGGCGGAAGCTGGAGAACACGCCGGGCCTCATCAAGGACGAGGCCTTGTGTAAAGCCGCATTGGCATTGGACGGCGACGCCCTTCAGTTTGTACCGGAAGCCCTAAAGACCAAAGAACTCTGCATGCTGGCAGCGGAGCACCGCACCGAGTTGCAATTCATACCGAATGGAGTGTTAAACCAGGAACTCATTTTCGCCGTTGTAAAGAACAATCCTTCACAAATCAGGAAAGTGCCCATCAACATGTGTACCGCCAGCGTGTTGGCTGAATACGTCAAAAGTGGCAGTGCCTACGACTTATACGAATTGTGCGAGAAATCCGGCAACCCGATGGAAAAGGTTGCGCTTATCTTAGTGGCCAGCGGACTGGACGACCTGGATGCTCTTCCGGGCTACGCAATGACGCCGCCGGTATACGCCATGGCGGAGCAGCTCTACTCTGGGGATACCGTGAGGCATCAGTGGCAAGCCACGAGAACCCGCCACAAACCGAACTACCTGGAGTCCAAGCTCTCGCGAGAAATGCTAAAACAATTGCAGACCGACCCGGAATCTTACCGACGCTATCACGTTCATCTGTTTTT
>JAOTYS010000203.1 GCA_029861795.1 Gammaproteobacteria bacterium
GGTGACGCACCACCTCCGCGGCCAATTCCAGGTTAGCGTTTCCGGTGAACACCGCCATGTTTTCTAGCGGCACGCGCGTTGTCTCCAGTTATAGACCTGAACTTTGAGGTTTGGCTGGGGTGCCAGGACTCGAACCTGGGAATGCCGGAATCAAAATCCGGTGCCTTACCACTTGGCTACACCCCAACGGCCCAATGATTGGGTGTAAACCTCAAGCGGAAACCATAGGATGCGTATTCGTACCCTTTGTAACAAATCCATGACAACCGTCCGGTCGTTGTGCCAGAATGCTTAATCCGTCCGCCTCGCTGTCCACCGGCAAGAACACACAGCCACCTGACCCCGTCATTCGCGCCGATCCGAACTTGCTCAACCACCCGAGTGCTTCGCCTACTTCCGGATAAAGTCCACAGACCACCGTTTCCAGGTCGTTGCGCACTTGCCCCGCGTGAAAATCGCGTATTGTGATAGGGGTACTGTGGCGTGTCAATTCGGGGTGTGCAAAAACAGCCGCGGTGGAAACCCTAACCGGTGGTGCCAGAATCAGATACCATCGCTGCGGTGGGGACACCGGTGTCAGCAGTTCGCCGACACCTTCTGCCCACGCTGCGTGCCCACCCACAAACACCGGGACATCGGCACCGAGTTGTATTGCCAGTTGAGCCAATTGATCCACACTCCACCCCACATCCCAGAGCTCATTTAGTGCTAATAAGGTGGTGGCTGCATCCGAGCTCCCCCCTCCCAAACCGCCACCTATTGGAATGCGTTTATCTAAATGTATATCAACACCACGATTTACATTAGCCCGCGCTTGCAACAGTTGTGCCGCTCGCACTGCAAGATCCTCATGAGAGTCAATGGCCGGCACTGAATTGCCGCTAGCGATGGCACGATCGCGCCGCACTGCGAAAGACAGATAATCGGAAAACTCCAAGAACTGAAATATTGTCTGCAGTTCATGATACCCATCGTCACGCCGACCAGTGATATGTAGGAATAAGTTGATCTTGGCGGGCGCTGGCCACCATTGCATCACAGCTTGAGGCCCCAACGACTGATTACCAAACGCACCTCAACGTCCTGCCCAATCTCCTCACCATATACTCCGGCAAGCTGTACTGTTCCCGGCAAGGACTTTATGAAGATCTTTCGAGGCAACTCAGAGTCACCGTTTTGGCGGTACTCAAGAAAACGCACCTCCCAACCGGATTGTCTTAAGCGTTCAAGTCGACCCCATTGGTCAAGCACGGGCTGCGATGGGGAGTCTGGAGAGGGCAACCCGGACACCCAGTATTTTAGCGCTTCGAAAGGTACCGGCCATCCCGCCGCTCGATAAAGAACGTCTTCCGCGGTATCACCCCGGTAGACATTTTTCTTACTATCGCGGAGTTCGGCACCTAGTTCGTTTTTGGTCAGTACCACCCGACCGCCGCCTAGCGGACCGTACATTTGTATTTTATGGGAGTCAGCGATTCGCTCCCAGATTAACGTCGCCTGCCCCCCTTGTCTGGTTGTGCGAACGCTAAGGCGACCCTTAAGTTCCCAAGTCTGGATTGCGCTCAGACCAATACGCCGCTGTTGCCAAGCATCCTCAGGAGAGGTCCGGGATGGCTGTAGCACTTGGTTCGCGCAGCCCACCAGGATCAACCCACAAAGCGCGCACAGAGTGACTCGCAACCCACTCGCGCACCGTCGGCTAAACCCAGCAATCACTGCTTCAGTTTTTGGATCGTGCCGAGCAGAACGTCGTTGAGGGGTGACTCTTTGAGCGCGCGGTTCCAAACAGATTCGGCGCGCCGGCGCTCGCCCGTGACCCATAACACTTCGCCGAGGTGGGCTGCGATTTCTGCATCAGGGCGAGTTTTAAGCGCACGTTCCAAATAGTCGATGGCGACGGCATGATTGCCTAAGCGATACTGGACCCACCCCATGCTGTCCATAATGAATGGATCGTCTGGCCTCAGCTCCAGCGCCTGAGTAATGAGATCCAGAGCCTCCCCATGACGATCAGTCTGATCAGCTAGAGTGTAACCAAGGGCATTCAACGCGTGAGCGTTACCGGGATCGATCTCCAGTAGCTTACGCAAATCCTGCTCGTGCAGCTCAATCAGGCTAAGCTGGGCTGCCACCAATCCTCTGGCATAGAGCAGTTCGCTATTGTCGGGCAGCACCGACAAGCCGAGATCAAGGGCCTCTTTGGCTCGATCCAACTGATTAGCTTCACGTAGGATCTGCTCCTCAGCCAGCACCAACCGAACGCGTTCCTCGTCAGAAGACGGTACTAGGGTCTGCAAGTGCTGTAGCGCTTCCTCTGTAGTGCCGAGTTTTGCCGTGACCCCACCGAGCAACACCTGGGCTTCAAAGTAATATGATTCTTGGGAAACGGCGCTAAGCACTTCTTTGGCGCTCTGAAATCTCTCAAGCTCCAGCGAAACTTGTCCGAGATACACCCTCGCTTGATCGTTTTTGGGTCTCAATTGAAGATGACGCTCGAGAAAATCGGCCGCCTCGGGTAATTGTTCGAGCTGAATGCCGAGTAACGCCGCAGTAAACAATGCATCGGCGTTTTCAGGATCCCGGTCCGCCAATTGTTCGAACTGCGAGAGCGCCTCTTCACGCTCACCGAAATCCACCAAGAACCGGGCGAACTGTTCTCGTAGCTTATTCGCCCCTGGCGTTTTCTTAAGAAACGCTTTAGAGAAATCTTTCACCTGCGCTTTCTGCCCTTGCGCCATCAGATGGGCAGCCTTGGCAGTAGCCGCGTCTTCCCAGGTTGGGTTTAGTTCTAGTGCCCGATCCAAGGCCCGACCCGCTTCATCAGGCTGATCAATACTGTCCGCGATATAGGCCTTGGAGTAGTGCGCCTCTGCATTGTCGGGGGTGAGTTCGATCAACCGATCCATCAGCGCCAGTATCTCCTGCCCCTCACCATATCTACTGATGGCTTGGGCGATGCGCCGATACATATATCCCACCTCATCGCCGCTCGACTCAATCATCTCACGATATTGCTGCTCCGCCCCTTTTATGTCCTCGGTGGCCAGCAGCGCGCCTGCCAGAAGCTCCATCGCCGCTCGACTGTCGGGCTGCAACTCACGCCACAGCTCCGCGGCGACCAATGCTTCTTCGTAGCGTCTTGCGCGCACTGCCAACAGAGCGGCGCGTTCCGCTATACGGGGATCCCTGCTGGTTTCCGCCGCACGCACCAAGGCCTGGGCAGAGACCTCAATCTCGCCCCGCTGATGCGCGATCTCACCGAGCAAAATGTCATAGAGCAAGTCTGCTGTGATCTCTACGGCGGGTACTTCTACCTCCTCGGCAACCGTGGTGGAAACGTTGATCTGCGGTTCTGGCTGGCGTGGCGGACTGGCGCAGGAAACCACGGCCACTGCACAGGCGAACGTAGCGGTGGGCCCAACACACAACAACACCACCCGCCGCAGATATCGTGACTTAGACAACATCGACAATATTGACAACATTCGTGATCTTCATCTCCTAGACGCAGTCGCCCACACTATAGACTGCTGCCAAATATGCAAGTTTACTCCCATCGCCTATATTTGTTTAAGCTACATAGAACCGTGAAACGCCACCGCCGCACTCGGGGACTAGTTATACTTAACTACAGTTTCGTACAACCGGGCAGCGCCTGCAACTTGGCGTCAGTCCCGGGTTCTGATCTGAGACCTTGAGACCGGAGCCGCCTACAGCTTGAACGTCGTAACACTAATTCTCGCAGCGATCGTCGTCTCCGTTCTCGGCTATCGCTTTTACGCCAAATTTCTGGCCCTCGCGGTATTCGCCCCGATCCGAGAGCTCGACTCGCATGACGATCAGGGTGAGCGGCGACAGAGCACAAAGGACTTTGTAGTTGTGTTCCTGCACCACGCGGCCGTGATTTGTGGCGGCACCACTATTATTGGCGCTGCAATTGCCGCTGCCTGGGGTTGGGCGCCTGCATTTCTGTGGATCATTACCGGTTCTGTGGTTGCCGCTGGAACCTTCATGATCGGCAATCTATGGATTGCCCGTGAAATACGGGTCTCATCTGCAGGGGAAATAGTCAGTTCTATTTTGGGTATGCGTGCGGCGATCATCTTCTACGCCCTATCGTTGCTACTGTTCTCGTTGTTATGTGCGATCCTAGCGGTGTTAATCGGTGAGGTGTTGGCTGCCTACCCTGAGGCGAGTTGGGCCTTCTTGCTACAACTACCAATCGCTGTGCTTGTAGCGGGTTATCTACACCGCTCCATAGGTGCGGCGGCGGCGGTGGGCCTTGTTATCATATGCATATTGCTGATTTTTGGCCTACGTGTACCACTGGCAGTGGAGGGATATTTCGATTTTCTAATAGGAGACCAATCGCTATCGGTCCTCGGAGGGGAGTTTGTCTGGACTGTGGTCGCACTTCTACTCGCATTCTTCACCGTGTACGTGGCGTCACCGCAGATAGGGCGCGCTCGCGGTTATCTGTGTGGGTTGATGCTGCTGATCGCTCTGGGAGTAGCAATGGCTGGTATGTTGGTGGCGCACCCGACACTGGTGGCGCCTGCCTACAATGCCCAAGAGAGCATCCCGGCGCCGATTCCACTTCTTTTTCTGGCGGTCACCGGAGGGGCGTTGGCCGGATTTCATGCGTTGGTTACCAACACGACCGGTGTCGTCCGGCTAAAAAGTAAGCAAGCTAACATAGTGGGCTATGGTGGCGCCTTAGTAGATGGACTGCTGGCGCTCACGGCCTTAGTGATCGCCACCGCCGGGTTTGTAGACACAACAGAGTGGGAATTGGCCTATCCTGGTTGGCCGGATACGGTCACGTTACAACGCTGGCTGATGCAGTATATCGACGGGTTTGCAAGATTCGCTGCAGCCTTTGGCCTGTCTGTCGAACTGAGTGCAACATTCGCGGCCTTTGTAGTCACATCGCTTGCGTTGTCCACCCTAGAGGCCGGATTACGAGCGCAACGCGCAATTATTCAAGAGATCGGTAAAGGGCTCTCATGGCAACCGTTGTTGAGGTCGAGAGGTCAGATCCTCCCTGTTTTACTTACTGTGACATTGCTCGCGATCTATCTCGCCCAAGGTCACAACGGTCTGCCCGTGTGGTTGTTGCTCGGCGGTCTGAATCAAATCGTGGCCGGTGCGATGCTGCTGGTGCTCTTGATTACGCTGGCGCACCTTAACCGACCTTGGGCGATGGTGGCGGCCCCGTTGATATTAATCCTGATTGTCAGCCTGTGGGGGCTGGTAGTCAGTTTGGTTCAGTGGTGGATCAAAGCGATGTGGCTGCCGTTTGGCTTAGGCGTGGCCGTATTGATACTCGGATCATGGTTGTTGATCGAGGGCGGCTATTCCATTTATCACCACTTGTATGGACGAACCCCAACACCGACAAACTAACACATCATCTTGACAGCCGCCTCGCAAGCCGCAATATTGATCGGCCTGAAATAACCCACCAAGACTGCCGTACTACTGGCAATGCCTTGGTCCACCATGCAGTCACACGCCCAGCCGTGAATTCATCGATTCAAGCCAAGCTCGACAGTCTCACGGAGCGTCGAGAAGAGATCAGCGCGTTGCTCGCCGATCCCGGCGTTATCGCCAATCAGAATCGCTTCCGAAGTCTTTCTATTGAGCTTGCGGATATCAGCCCGGTGATCGATCACTACCAACACTACAGGGCGCTTTTACAGGACCTGGAAGCCGCTGAGGCGATTCTCGTCGACACGGATAAATCGATGCGCAAGATGGCGCAGGAAGAGATCCCCGAGTTGCGCGACAAACTAAATGCGTGCGAGCAAGAAATACAACATCTGCTGCTGCCAAAGGATCCCAATGATGAGCGTAATATTTTTCTTGAGATCCGAGCTGGAACAGGAGGTGATGAGGCTGCACTTTTTGCCGGGGACTTATTTCGCATGTTCTGCTCTTACGCTGAACGCAGAAAGTGGAAGGTAGAAGTGGTCAGTCAAAGCTCGGGAGAGCATGGGGGTTACAAAGAGATCATCAGCCGGATCGTCGGTCGGGGTGCATACTCGCGACTAAAATTCGAGTCCGGCGCACACCGGGTTCAGCGCGTACCTGAAACCGAGGCCCAGGGGCGCATCCACACCTCTGCCTGCACCATCGCAGTGTTGCCGGAGGCAGAGGAAATCGATCACATCGATATCAACACCAGTGAGTTAAGGGTAGATACCTTCCGCGCCTCTGGCGCCGGTGGCCAGCACGTGAACCGTACTGACTCAGCAGTCAGGATTACTCACTTGCCTAGCGGGATAGTAGTTGAGTGTCAGGACGAGCGTTCCCAGCACAAGAACAGGGCCCGCGCCATGTCTGTGCTGAAGGCACGATTATTGGAAGCTGAGGTACGTAAACAACAAGACGAGCGTGCGGAGACGCGTCGCAATCTAGTGGGCAGTGGCGACCGTTCCGAGCGCATACGTACCTATAACTTCCCTCAGGGTCGAGTAACCGATCATCGTATCAATCTTACTCTGTATAAGTTGGATGAGTTCCTGACCGGAGATATGGACTTGGTCATAGATCCGCTTATCGCTGAGCATCAGGCAGATCAACTGGCCGAGATGTCGACCACACAATGACGGCCAGGCATCCCGCCCACCGCTCCAGCGTGACGCCCACAGCCGGGCAGATGCTGGCCTATGCCAAAACCACTTTGGCTTCAGTTTCTGAAACCGCCGCCCTGGACAGCCGGGTGCTTCTAGCTGAGGCCTGCGGGCTAACCCCAACCGAGCTAGCCGCTAACCCAGACCTTTCACTTAATCAGCGGCAACGCGAAGACTTTAGCGTCGCGCTCTCGCGTCGGCAACGCGGCGAACCCATCGCACACATCGTGGGTCATAAAGAATTCTGGTCGTTAGACTTGATGGTGACCCCAGATACCCTAATCCCTCGCCCCGAGACAGAACTCCTGGTGGAGCGCGCCCTGCTTCGTATTCCGAATGAGGTCTCGTTAACCACCGTCGATCTCGGGACTGGCTGTG
This sequence comes from Gammaproteobacteria bacterium, assembly GCA_029861795.1. Next base: position 7,014 of record JAOTYS010000203.1, read on the forward strand.
GAGCTGTGGCGCTGGCCATCGCCAAGGAGCGGCCCCGCTGTCGCGTCATTGCAACCGATGCATCGCCGCGCGCGCTCGAGGTCGCCCGAGCGAATGCCGATGTACTAGGTATCCACAATGTGGAGTTCCGACAGGGGGATTGGTATGCACCCATTAAAGATGAGTACCCACAAGTGATCGCTACCAATCCACCTTACATCGGCGCGCAGGACCCGCACTTGGATCAGGGAGATGTGTGCTTCGAACCGAGAATGGCTTTGGTGGGCGGGCGCGACGGCATGTCATGCGTTAGGCACATCATTTCGCAAGCACGGCGTGTGCTCGCGCAAGGAGCTTGGCTGATACTGGAACACGGATTCGATCAACATGAAAGCGTTGCCGCACTCATGGGTGCCGAGGGTTTCCTCGCCTCGCAATGCTATCGCGACTACAGCAATCACCCTCGGGTAAGTGAATGTCGAATTATTTAACGATCACTCAGCGCTGAGACGGAGTTACCCGCAGCTAGCTCGCTGTTTCGAACTCCGCAATGACAGGCGCATGATCTGAGGGTCGGTCCAGTCTACGTGGTGCGGTGTCGATGCCGCAGCTCATGCAGGATGCATACAACACGTCGCTGCAAAGTATATGATCGATCCGCAACCCTATGTTGCGCCGAAATGCCCCTGCTCGATAGTCCCACCAGCTATAACTGTTTGGTGCCTGATCAAACTTGCGAAACGCGTCATCTAGACCGAGCTCAATTAGGCGTCGAAACATACCTCGCTCCGGTTCGCTACACAGGACCTTACCTTCCCACTGCTTGGGATCATGGACATCCTCGTCGGTGGGGGCAATGTTGAAATCTCCTAGTAACACGAGGCGTTCATGGCGCGTAAGCTCTGATCGTACATAGTCGACGAGCATTTCTAACCAATTGAGCTTATAGGAAAACTTCTCCGATCCCACCGCCTGTCCGTTGGGTATGTAGACATTCAAGATGCGGGTAGAACCAATGGTGCTTGCCAACACCCGCCGCTGTGGATCTTCCAGCCCGGGCAAGTCAGTGATTACCTTATCTACTGCTTGCCTGCTAATCGTGGCAACACCGTTGTAAGTTTTCTGGC
>JAOTYS010000713.1 GCA_029861795.1 Gammaproteobacteria bacterium
GGTATCATTATTCGGCACAATTTTGAAGGTGGATGCTCGGTGTTCGAACTCAATGATGAAGGGCACCACGATCACATGGTGTGTGCCGAATGCGGAGAAGTTTTCGAATTTTTCGATGAGGTGATCGAACAGCGCCAGCGCGCCGTCGCGGAGTCTGCTGGTTTTGTCATCGATGAGCATTCATTGCATATGTACGGCGTGTGTATTGGCATGAGACTAAGGGGCAAATGTTCTATGGAAGAACACAAGAAAACTGGCATCATAGGAACGGACGAGAGAGTTAAATCTGCCTCTTCTTGATCTTGTCCAAAGTCGTAGGATTGGTGCATGATCAGTTTGATTCGGCTGAGTCGACAAGTGCCGATAACACGTGGGTAAGTTTCAGTACTTTCTCGATCCCGCCCACCGATATAGATTAGGTTCGAAACGGAGAACGGCTATGGCAAAAGTGACGCTTGATGGCACACCAACGTTTACCAATGGAGAGCTTCCGGAGGTTGGCGATACTGCACCCGACTTCACCCTTGTCGACGAAGAACTGAATGATGTTTCACTTGCGGATTTCGCCGGAAAGAAAAAACTGTTAAATATCGTGCCTAGCCTTGATACGCCGGTTTGTGCCATTTCCTCCAAGAAATTCAATGAGAGTGCAGCTGATCTCGACGATGTGGTTGTGCTTGTTGTCTCGGCTGACTTGCCGTTTGCAATGAGCAGGTTTTGCAAGACGGAGAAAACTAGGAACATAAAAACACTGTCGACCATGCGTGGCGATTTCGCCCGGGACTATGGGGTGTTGATTGAAGATGGACCTCTTGCCGGCATCACCACGCGTGCGATAGTAGTAGCAGACGAAAATGATAAGGTGCGCTACACCGAGCTGGTGCCGGAGATCGCCGATGAACCCGACTATGAGGCAGCCCTCGCAGCGCTGTCCTAGTATCGGGTTCTGGGCACGTCAATAAATCCCACAGTGATACGGCCAAAGCTGGGCCTAGCTCAATTCGCTGTGGTACAACGCATGCAGATCATCTCTAGCGACAGGAGCATAGGGTGCCGACTTTAATATGTGGTTCCTTAGCCTACGACACCATTATGGTGTTTCCGGATAGCTTTAAGAATCACATTCTTCCGGAGAAGGTGCATATTTTGAACGTGAGTTTCCTCGTGCCCACCATGCGACGAGAGTTTGGCGGGTGTGCCGGAAACATCGCCTACAATCTCAACTTGCTGGGTGGGGAGGCGTTACCGATGGGGACGGTGGGCGCGGATTTTGAGCCATACGCGACTTGGATGGATCAATGTGGTACCTCTCGTCGCCACGTTACTGTGATTGCGCAAAGCTACACCGCCCAAGCTTTTATCACCACTGATATGGACGATAACCAGATTAACGCGTTCCACCCCGGTGCGATGTCTGAATCCCATCGGAATAAGGTATGTGATGCTGAAGATGTTGCGCTCGGTATTGTCTCGCCGGACGGGCGTGATGGCATGATCGACCATGCCCGCCAATTTGCGGAGGCTGGAATACCCTTCGTGTTTGATCCTGGTCAGGGATTACCCATGTTTGAAGAAGCGGAGTTGGACAGATTCATTGATCAGGCGACCTACGTCACCGTCAATGACTATGAATCCGAGTTGCTACAAAAAAAGTCCGGACGGTCAATCGAACAGATCGCGAGTAGGGGGAAAGCACTGATTGTGACAAAAGGTGCTCAGGGGTCTGAGATCTACACGGATGGGCAGCTCATCCACATTCCTGTGGCCAAGACCGGTGCACAAGTGGATCCCACTGGTTGTGGTGATGCTTACCGTGCTGGACTGCTTTGTGGGATTGCTCAAGGCCTGGACTGGGAGACCACCGGTCGCATGGCGTCTTTGATGGGTGCGATTAAGATAGAGTCTCACGGCACCCAAAATCACACTTTTACCCAAAGTGAGTTCGCCGATCGGTTTCGTGAAAGTTTCGGACGAGACCTGAGCTAAATCCACTTTCACTCCGATGTTGTCTGAACCTCGCCATCCGACATGTGACGGTCTCTTGCCGTGTTTAGCGCTTGTCGCATGGGTCATCACGGTGTTCCCCCCGATTGTTGTTGCAACTCACGAAGTCGACCACCGCTACGAAATTCAGGGATTCGTACTCGACAAGGATCGAAGGCCGTTGGCC
>JAOTYS010000205.1 GCA_029861795.1 Gammaproteobacteria bacterium
AGTCTGCTCCACGGTGCGGGGTGCCACAAATGGTCGCTCTATTGGGATCTCCGCAACAGGCCAGGTCAAAGTCACCCGAACCACGTGTGGGTAATCAGTGGATCGGCCTCTCGTCGTCAGTCGGCCAGCAATCCTGGCTTAAGCGGAGCTTCTGCACTCGCTTTCCCAACTAGTCACACCAGGCTATAGTTTTGGGATGATCACAGTGCTTGTTCCCAACGACAAGTTTACGCGGCACGAGTTGCATCTGAAGATTGTTAGATCTTCACTGGTCGCTGTCGTCATGGCTGTACTCAATTTGACTGGTTGCGCCACCTTGGATAGCGAGACTTCGGTGCCGCCCGCCGCTGCTCAAGCCACAGAGGAATCGACAGATCCTGCCGCTCTGCCAAGCTTGGTGACTGTACCGCACCTGCCCGGTGTGGCGAGCGAGGTGTATGGTCAGTTACAGGCTAAACGCATTGCTGAACTGGAACGCTCGTTGACGGAGCTCAGGCAGCAGTTGGTCCAACGAGAGGGCGAGCTGACAGCGATCGAATCCCATCTCATCGAAAACCACGGCCGCGCCGATGTAGTTTCCGCCCTCGCCGAAGCTCAGGTGCAAATCCAGCGGGCGGCGCGCGATGTGCCATGGCGCACGCGAGAAATCGACCAAGCCAATAAGAGATTGGCTCTCGCCGAGCGACACATCGAGGACGGCAACTACGGTGCCGCCGCTTTTTTTATCTATAGAGTTAGCAGCACCGCCGGACGACTCAGCGACGAAGCCAGGCAGGTGAATGCCAGTAAGGCATTCATAAATGCAGAACGCGTCAACCTGCGCGCAGGTCCATCCAAAGAAGCAGAGATACTCGATCTGCTGTCTCGAGGCACACTTGTGTTCTCAGTTCGCAAGGACCGAGATTGGGTTCAAGTACGCACGGTATCGGGACAGGAGGGTTGGATTCACGCGAGCCTCGTCGGCAGCGTCCACAGCGAATAGATCAGGGCTAAGCCGCCGGCCTCGGTTCGACAGCTTCGGCCGCTCGTACACAATTGCGCCCGGCCTCCTTGGCGCGATAAAGGGCGCGATCCGCGCTTTCGAACAGCGCCGCGCGGTCGCCGGCATACATTGCGACCCCAGTGGATATAGTGACTTGTTTAGGTTCGCCGCTGGCGTTCAGGGGTAGATTGATCTCGCCGACTACCTTGCGCAGCTTTTCTGCGAGCTGCAGTGCGCCCTTCAAAGAGCAATTGGGAGCCAACAATACGAACTCGTCGCCTCCATAACGAGCAAGCAAATCCGCCTTACGCGTCACGCCTTTCAACAGACTCGCCACCTTGCGCAGAATCTCATCTCCCTTCGCGTGACCCAACAAATCATTCCACGCCTTGAAATGATCGATGTCAATGAGCACCAGCGCAAGCTCACCACCGTGACGCTTAAGGCGCTCCTCTTCCCGAGCCAAGTATTCTTGAAAATAACGATAGTTGTATAGCTGAGTAAGACCGTCTGTAGTAGAGAGCTGTTCAAGGGTCATGTTCATGCGCTGCAACTCACTATTTTGCGCCTTCAGCTTCTGATTAGCTTTCTCCACCTCAACCCGGCTCTCTTCAAGTTGGGCCGTCTTTTCATGCAGACGACTGGTCATCGTGTTAAATGCTTCGGTGAGCACGCTTATCTCATCGTTTGTCGGCGCCGCAGGAATTTCAAAGTCGGTCTTACCCTCAGCGATACGTTTTGCACCTCTTGATAACGCGTCTATAGGTCGTGCGATTGATACTGCGATACGGTACGCTGCGAAACTAAACAACAACACAATGCCCAGATTTATGACAAGGGTACGGATTAGTGGGCCGATCAAAGGCTCAAACGTTTTAACATATGATTCTTCAACGACCAGCGCTCCCTCAATATGTGGGACGTACATCCGACTGCCTACCACCCGCTCACCGCTATCGCCGGTGTAGTCTTCGACGATCGGTTGTGCGCCTGCAACAGGCAGTGGTTGACCAAACCAATGTCCAGCAGGCCGATCACTGGCCTCGGTGATATAACTACCGTTGCGGTCTACCAAAAACACGTCGCCGGAAAATGTCTGTTGCACACTTTCCAGTAAAGACTTTAAGGTTTCGAGTTTAAGCACACCGTGCAGTGTTTCTCCGCCCTCCGGCAGATCCGTTTTCAAGGGTACCGAAGCAACTTGGGCATCGCGGGCGCCTGTTTTTACCAGGCCGCTTACCCGTGGGGCCGTGATCCCGGCGACGCTATTGCCGAATGCGGGCGACAATGTAATGTTCTGCCCTACGGAGGCGATTGTCTCCCCGGATTTATCCAGTAGAATCAGCGTGCTAAACTGCGGGGAATTTCTGCGCAAATACAGGAGGAATTGTTCGATCTCGCCTCGCTTGCTCTTACGGTCAATGTCAATACTCGATATCAACTCAAGCAGCGCGGGCGCCTCTGCGAACACCTCGATTTCGTCAAGCTGCTGGTCATACCATTGCTCGACTTGCTCGGCTGTACTCGTGAGTAACGCGGGCAGGCGCTGCTCCACCTTGCTGTAGAAGAAGCTCCGTGTGGTGTGAAGCGACACGGCGGTGACCACCAGCGCGGTGACTAGCGTGGCAGCGAGGACAAATACGCTGATACGTCGTCTGAGACTGTAAAAACGCTTTTTGTGTGACTTGCGTGCAGGCACTTGTGCGGTCCGGCGCGGGGTAATTTAGGTCCCCAAACCTCGGGATGTTGTTGTCGCATCTATGTCAAGAGTATAGCCTATTCACGCGGCCTATCTGGTGCGGCCGGGCCTTTGGATACGCTGCTTTCAGGATAAAAATCCACCACGGGGGGATAGCCGACAGGCTTAACCAGCCCATGACAATAGTCGAAAACCCATCACTTCAATCTTGGCTCTCCGCCGTTCCGTAAGCATGACCCGAGGCATAGATCACCTGGTGATAAACGTCCGCCGCCTCGAAGCTGCCGTTAGCCGCTATAAAGCCTTGGGATTCACCATCACTCCGCGGGCGGTTCATCCATTCGGCACGGCCAATCACTTGGTACAGCTGCGGGGTAATTTTCTTGAGCTGGTGACGGTGGTGAACGACGCCGCGATTGTACCGCCGAAGGTCGGACAGTTTAGCTTCGGCGCCTTTTGTAGAAACTATCAAGAAAAGCGGGACGGCATGTCTATGCTCGTGTTCCACAGCGACGACGCGCGTGCAGATCAAGCAGAGTTCATCTCAAGCGGCCTTAATACCTATGCGCCCTTTGACTTTAGCCGTAAGGCTACCCTGCCAGATGGCTCCCAGGTAACGGTTGGGTTTTCGCTGGCATTTGTCACTCATCCCGCCATGCCAGAGGCCGCGTTCTTCTGTTGTCAGCAGCACGCTCCGCAGCACTTCTGGCGTGAGGAATACCAAACACACCCCAACGGCGCTGAGTTTGTCAGCAAGGTGTATATGGTCGCGGATAAGCCGGCATCGTTGCAGGGTTTCTTCCGCGCAATGCATAGTGCCGACAACGTCCTACTCCGTGGGGATGAGCTTAGAATTCGAACCGCTCTAGGACAAATATCTGTAATACGGCCGGCCGACTTCCTCAACCGATTTCCTCGCGCCCACGTGGTTGGGGCGCCCACTACACCGCACTTTGCCGGGTTTCAAGTGAAGGTGGTAAGCCTAGATAGGGTCAAACAGATCCTTAAGACAAACTCTGTGGTATTCATGCAGCGCTCGGCCTCGGTCTATGTCAGACCTACGCACGCCTTTGGACTGGTCATCGAGTTTCGTCAATGATTGAGGCCAATACCAGCGGATGTTAATCATCGGTACCAGAGGCTCGCTGCATTTCCACCGATGCGTCGTGTCGCACCGGGAAATTCATTGATGCAGCGATGAAACATTGGTGATGCGCGATATCATGCAGCTCGATCGCGCGCTGCAGGTCTGCACCATCACCGACTACGACCTTGGGCCTCAATACCACCTCGGTAAAGTGTCCTCCGCCGCCTTCAAGTACCATGGTCCCTTCAGCGCCATCTTCGTAAGAGTACACCGCGATCCCCTCCCGCCCACACAACGCAAGATAACTCAGCAGATGACAAGCCGACAACGCAGCCACCAACCAGTCCTCTGGGTTATGAAGCCCAGCATCCCCTTTGAATAACGCATCCGCCGAACCTTTGAGAGTAACTTTGCCGGCGATGTGGACTTCGTACTCACGAGAATAACTCGCGTAATCCGAAATCGGACCGAACCGGCTACCGGTCCAACGAAGGAGTGCGCGGTAGTGATGTGGTTTTATCATAGCCGCAACTTTGAACCAGAATCCTTTGTGTAAATCGAGCCCACATGATACCAAATGCAATGTAGCCATTGGGAAGGCCGGCAAGCACCAGGCGGCTTGCTGCGGGGCCAAGCCCTGTGGCAGCATCGCGCTGTTGATGGTATTGCAGTCATTATTCCTTTGCCTGCTGCAACTAGGAGAGATTTGTGAAATTCGATACTAAAGTGGTACGCGCTGGGATACGACCTGACCCAGTCACCGGTTCAATTGTCCCTCCCATATACGAGACAGCGACCTACGTGTTGCCCGAGATCGGCAAAGACAAAGGATTCGATTACACGCGCTCGTCCAATCCCACCCGTCAGATCATGGAAGAGAACTTGGCCGCAATAGAAGGCGGGAAGTATGGCATTGCGTTCGCGAGCGGTATGTCCGCGGTGGATGCGTGCACAAAGCTGTTGCGAGCAGGAGATCACTTAGTGTGCTCCGACGATGTGTACGGCGGGGTGTCACGACATTTCAATAACGTCTTAGTGGATTACGGATTGACATTCAGTTATGTGAATTCGTCAGATCCCGATGAAGTCAGGGCAGCGATAAAACCTGAAACCAAGATGCTCTGGATCGAGACGCCAACTAATCCGCTGTTAAAGATTACAGATGTCGAGGCTATGTCAAAGATCGCCAAAGATCATGGTTTGGTTTTTGGTGTCGATTCAACCTTTGCTACACCGGTTTTCCTGCGTCCACTGGAGTATGGCGCCGATATCGTCATGCATAGCACCACTAAGTATTTGAGTGGTCATAATCAAATCATCGGCGGCATAGTCATTACCAATCGAGAAGACATCTTCGACAAGATGAAGTTTATACAAAAGACCATTGGCGCGGTGCCGAGTCCGTTCGACTGCTGGCTCACGCTACTGGGCGTAAAAACTTTGCATCTGCGAATGCAACGCCATGCCTCAACGGGTCACAAGGTAGCTGAGTTCTTAGAGAATCACGAGAAGGTGGCAAGGGCCACCTACCCAGGTCTAACATCCCACCCCCAATACGATATTGCGAAACGGCAGATGTCGGGCTTTAGCGGAATGATCTCTTTCGAGCTAAAAGGCGGTATCCCGGCAGGCAAAGCGCTGATGAACAACGTTAAGCTGTGCGCGCTAGCCGAGAGTCTGGGTGCGGTGGAAACCATGATCACTCATCCGGCGACCATGACTCACGTGGATGTACCCGCGGCCGAGCGCAATGCACGCGGTCTGACAGATGGTCTGGTGCGTTTGTCGGTGGGCATCGAGGATCCGGAAGACATTATTTCAGACCTCGAGCAAGCGTTAACTCGCGCCTAAACCAATCTCCGAGCCCAGCCATGCTGCGTGGAGGAGGACGCAGATGGGTTATCAACTCATTGGCGCACGGATACCCAGCGATCGGGAAACCACTCTTCTGTACCCTCGCGGGCGTGCTTCTGCTTCTAACCAGCGGACCAGGATCTGCAGAGGAGGCGCAGCGCTATCTCGCGCCTCCTGGCGACGACGGCGTTACCGTGCTTTTGTCCGCGCCGCATACGGGTTCCCCACTGTGCGAAGCGGCACCCGGCACCCGGGTTCGTTTCATTCAACCGGTCCGTCATGGACCACACAAATATGGGCTGGTCCAGGTATTGGAGGGAATCTGCGCGGGTGTAGAAGGCTTTGCGCCGTGGAATCATATTGCCAACGACCCGAGCAACCCATGATTACCGACGACACCGATGACCGGCATTGGCCGTTGAGCTGTCGGGTGGTGTAGAACTGTCTGAGAGTCACGATGATGAGTAAACCAATAGCCGACAATTGGTTTGGCATCGAGCAGGTGGATGATCACCTCTTGCGTATTCGCGAGATACACATTGACCCGTTCTTCGGTGGCCACATGTGGCTGGTCGATGGGCGCCAATCTGCCCTGCTGATCGATACCGGCTCGGGGATCAAATCATTGCGCGCCATACTATCGAGCATCACAAGTAAGCCGATCTCGGCCGTCGCTCTCAACTGCTTTTATGATCATGCCGGCGGATTGCATGAGTTTGATGAGCAACTAGCACATGAGGCGGACGCGGCAGCGATCGAAAACCCCAATGGGTTGACGTCGGCAACGGACGAGTACGTGTCCGATGCGATGCTGCTGGCACTACCCAGCGCAGGATATTCCACCCGGGATTACCGGTTGCGACCCACCACTATTACCCGCCGGTTGCAACATGGTGAGTTCATTGAGCTTGGGGATTATTCTTTCGAAGTCATTCACACGCCAGGCGTCACCCAAGGCAGTATTTGCTTATGGGAAAAAACGAAAGGGACCCTATTTACCAGCGACACGCTGTTCCTTGGGCCGAAGAGCGTGAAAGCGCTACCAAGAAACCACAAGCAATACATTCAAAGCTTAGAGCGTCTTTCCACTTTGCCTGCGTCTGTGGTTCACCCCGGGCATTTCGATTCGTTTGGACGAGAAACCATGGAACAAGTCATCAGCAGTTATCACTGACGTGAGAACTCGCGGGTTGTTATTGGACTTTGTCGATCAGATTCACACTAAGATCTTATAGTTTGTTCCTCGCAACCACGAAACATTCGTCAGCAAACCATAGACCACCGTGCTCGGTCATCACTTCTTGAGTGGCTTTCAGGTAATCGCTCTGAGTCATGACTGTGCTTAACCGCTCGTCGTCGATCTGAGCAACGTACACCGCAGCGTTCCATCCAGCGAATAGCGTAGAGGTGCCGATGTGTTCTGTAACCTCTGACGGCATCACGTGGAGAGCAAATCGAAACAGCGATTTCTTGTCGGAGTAGGCGTGATACTGCAAATCGGGCAACGATGCACGCAGTCTATCCTGCAGGACCTTGAGTAACACTCGCCTCGGTGTTTTGAATGGATTCTCGTCGGGCCAAATACGACGTACGATTTCCATCCCCGGGTCCTTGCCGGTAGATTGAATGGCGACCATTCGTCCTCCTGGGGCCAAGGCCCTGGCCAATGGCTCCAGCACGTATTGCACCTTGGTCTCAGCCGGCATCCTAGCGCGGTAGGGCTGTGCCGCGATGACAAGATCATACAAACCATCAGCTTGACCTTTGTGCGGTATGACTGGGTCCAGGACGAAACGTTGATCCTCTCGATAAATCACCAGTACGGAAGGTCGGACGTAAAGCGGATTGCCCGTCTTCTCACTTGCCCGCACTTGCCACCACTCTGCGAGCATGGGATGCAATGACCTTATCTGTTCGTCGAACTCGTGGGCTGTCTCCCCTTTAAGCTGTACCTCTGTCCAATTTAGCGCCGATACCGACGACGATGACCTCGGCCAAAGCCTGGGCGACTCGTAGTAATACATGTTGGTCATCACCAACACCATCTGCGGGTGCTCATGGAAACGGTCGGCCATCTTCTCTAAGCTCAGCCGTACATCCTCCAGGCTGATCTCTTTGCCCACCGCCAAAAACGGCACCGTGGGGAATCGTCGATGCATTTGGCGCATCACCCGAGTGAGCACCGTGCCGTCACCCACACCCGCGTCGAATAGGCGCAAAGCAGGCGGTTTCGGCTGTAAGTGGACAAGCTCCACCCCGACCCGCTCAGCCACCGCCGCCTTCTCGCTGCAAGTGGTGACGAACATCAGATATTTTTCGCGGTTATCAAAAAACCGGAAAGGGCGTTTTTGCTCTGGACTGGATGTCACAGTGGTCTCGGCCTTCGATGTGATTCACGGGCACTATCAAAACGGAAGGTGCCACTCCGTACGGGGGTTGGAGTTTACGGTTCAATACGCCCTTCAACAACTT
>JAOTYS010000714.1 GCA_029861795.1 Gammaproteobacteria bacterium
AAGCAAACACCATCAAGCTTGAATGTTTCCACGGCATAGTTAAGTTCATCTATGGCCGCATCCGGGTTCAAAAGAGGAATCGTAGCGAAACCACCAAATCGGTCGGGATACTGCGCTTTTGTACTGACTATTATTTCATTCGTTGATCGCGCCAATTCTTCGGAAAACCCTTCTGGGAAGTCGATCCCTTTGAAATAAACCCCTGGTGTTGAAATAGTGCGTATACCGGTCCATCGTGAACACTGATTCTGGTTTTATGTGAACACCTATTCTGGATTAACGTGAACAGTGATTCTGGTTCAACGTGAACACTTTCCGGATTTTTCCGGAATCGGTGTTCACCCTGCCGGAATTGGTGTTCACGTTCGACCGGAATTATTTTCAACGCATTGTTTTTCAAAGTGTTTGATACCTTCTCCCCATTTTTTTGGGAGAGGTTATGTCAGCGAAGAGGACTACAATGCGAAATATACGAGAAATTCTACGTTTGGGGCTCGGTGCCGGTCTGTCGATACGGCAGATCAGAGCCAGCACGAAGGTCAGCGTTGGTGCGATCCAGAAGCTTTTGGTCAAGGCCGATGAGGAGGGGATCACCTGGCCCTTGCCGCCGGAGTTGGATGACAGCCAACTGGCTCGTCTATTCTATCCCGCGGCTGATACCCGGGTGTCAGCCCGATATCAGGTGCCGGATTGGCCCACCCTCCACCAGGAACTCAAGCGTAAGGGTGTCACCAAGCTGCTGCTGTGGGAAGAATACACGCAGCAGTACCCCAACCGCTGTTACAGCTATTCTCAGTTCTGCGACCGCTACGGACACTGGCGGGACTTGCAAAAGCGCTCTATGCGCCAAGTCCACAAGGCTGGTGAGAAGTGCTTTGTCGATTACTGTGGGCCAACGGTGCCCGTCATCTGTGCCGCTACCGGCGAGATCCATCCGGCTCAGATCTTCGTCGCCGTACTGGGCGCTTCCAACTACACCTATGCCGAAGCCACGCTAAGCCAGGCCTTGCCCGACTGGCTGGGCAGCCACGTGCGGGCATTCGAGTACTTTGGTGGATCAACGGCGATCGTGGTGCCGGATAATTTACGCAGTGGTGTCAGCCGAGCCTGCCGCTATGATCCCGATCTCAACGCCAGCTACCAGCAGTGGGCCGAGCACTATCAGCTCGCGGTGGTTCCGGCACGGCCCTACAGGCCGAAGGACAAGGCCAAGGTCGAGGTGGGTGTCCAGATCGTCGAGCGCTGGATCCTGGCGCGCCTGCGCCACCACACCTTCTTCTCCCTGGCCGAGCTGAATCAGTGTATACGTGTCCTGCTCGATGAACTGAATCAAAAACCATTCAAGCAGTTGCCGGGCAACCGCCGGCAGGCATTCGAACAACTCGACAAGCCCGCCCTCAGACCGTTGCCTCGCCACCCCTACCGCTATGTCGATATCAAACCGGTCAAGGTCAACATCGATTACCACGTACAGTACCAGCAGCATCACTACTCGGTGCCCCACCAGTATGTGGGCGAAACCCTGGAACTGCACGCCGGCGAGAACCTGATCACCGTGTTCTTCCGCCAGCAACCTGTCGCTACCCATCCCCGCAGCTACCGGCCCGGCGTCACCACTGAGCCGGCCCACATGCCCAAACGCCATCAGAAACATCAAAAATGGACACCGGGTCGACTGAAAAACTGGGCCCAGGATATCGGGCCTGAGACCCTGAACTGGGTGAGCATGCAAATCGACACAAAAGCTCATCCCGAGCAAGCCTACCGGGTCTGTCTCGGCCTGCTCAACCTCTCCCGCGAGTATCCACGTGAGCGACTCGACGCCGCCTGCCGCATTGCCAATCACCAGGGCTTGCTTCGTCTCAAGCAGATCAAGTCAATCCTGCGCAGTAATCGGGACCAACTCCCCGAACAACTCACCCTGGACACCACGCTCCCACAGGACCACGAAAATATCCGCGGCCCCCACAACTTCCATTAACCCAACGAGATAACATCATGACCACACAAACCCTGACCACACTGCGCCAACTCAAACTCCCCGGCATGGCCGCCGCCCTGCAATCCCAACTGGAACAGGTCGGCACCTATGAGGGATTGGCCTTCATGGAACGACTGACCCTGCTGGTCGAACAGGAATGCTTGAACCGACAACAACGTAAACA
>JAOTYS010000206.1 GCA_029861795.1 Gammaproteobacteria bacterium
CTGGCCAACTGCGCCGCGGATAATCGTTCAGGTGCGATCAGTCGCGCCGGTATCACCGGGCGTGAATACGATCCGCGCAAGGACCCTCTGCCTCGGGAACAATATGGCGTGGATATCGTAGCCGACGATAAATGGAATGACACAACCTGGCGGGTGGTGGTGGATTACAAGTTCGCAGAAAATCAGATGATCTACGGCTCGGTAGCCACCGGCTTTATTTCCGGGGGGTTCACCGAAACCTGCTCGACCACCGTCACCTGTGAAACCTATGCCCCTGAGACCAACACAAACTACGAGATCGGGCACAAAGGGGATTTTCTGGATGACACGCTGAGAATCAATACGGCAGTGTTCTACACCGAATTTGACGATCTTCAGCGTAATCAGGTAGTACCGTTCACAACCGCCTCAGGTGATCCGGCTCAGGAAACGATTACCGTTAACGCCGGCAAGTCCACCGCCTGGGGAGTAGAGATTGAGGCCACGTGGTTGGCGACGGAAAACTTCACGCTACAAGGCACTCTGGGAATATTGGAGGCCGAATACGACGAATTTGAGTGGGATCCGCAACCCAACAATCCGGCTACCGGAGTCACTGACTTCAGCAGCCTGGATATTCCGTTTTCTGCGCCCGTACAGGCGAGTCTTAGTGCTACCTACGACTGGCAGTTTGCTGGTGGTTCGGTGCTCACACTGAATGCGATTCTAAACTATCAGGATGAGGCGGAAGGCTCGCCGTTCGACACCAACGCGGCGGTGTTGATCCCGGCTGAAATCAGACATCCGACTAATACGCAAATTGAAGAACGTACGCTTTTGAATGCCAGCGCTACCTTCCGACCACCGGACGACAATTACTACATTACCGTCTACGGTCGGAATCTGCTGGATGAGCAGACCCGGATCGGTGCTAACTCGGTTGCCAATTTGTGGGTCATGGCTTTCTTCAGCCCACCCATAGAGTTCGGCTTGCGATTCGGTACTGAATTCTAGCAAACGACCTTCCAGCGTATCTAATGAGGCGGATGTCGCGGCATCCGCCTCTTTTTTTGCCCGAACGCCGGACAGCAGATGAATCGCATTGGTTGCCCGTCCGCTGAGGACACTGCCTTGCAACCAAGGGAGCGCTGTGACAGACGGGTAGCAGGGTCAGGCTGACGCGTTTCCGATCGCCAGGGATGGAATTGCTGCCTGAAAATGAACCTGAAACACGGGTTCCGTTACTCAATCGGGGAGAGTTGCAATTGATTGGGGGGCCTTTAAACTAGCCGGCCTCCGTCGAGAAGTGACTTGGAAGCGGCGCTTCATCGCGAAAAGCCGCAATCATTTCCGCCTTAGCTCAGTTGGTAGAGCAGCTGACTGTTAATCAGCATGTCGTTGGTTCGAGCCCAACAGGCGGAGCCATTACTGCTCGGCGGGCCAATCGGCCCGCCGGGCGACTAACCGCTTCTTGCTTGGCCGAACGTGCGTTCCCGATGACAGTTTGCGCATACGAGGTCGCATTTCGCGATCTCGGTGCGGGCTTTCCGCCAGCTTTGCATCACATACAAACGCGTAGGTTCGTATAGTTTCTCCTCGTTAGGTCGATGATCGAAATCCATCACGTAGTGAGGATATTGGCCCCCGCAATCCATGCACGGTCGATTTTTCAGAGACTGAATCCAGTCTCTAATCGCGGACTTCTTGGCTCGATTGCGAGCCAAATACTCGTCTTTGTGCGATTCATAATATTTCCTGGATGCCGCTTTCTGGCGGCAGTCGTTGGGGTCTTTGTAAGGACACATGGGGGGGGTCGTTTTCCGAATACTGTATAAATATACAGCAATACTAATCCAATGTCCGGCTGATCTGGCAGTGGGTACTGACCTTCCTCCTACCCTGTCAACGACAACATAAGACTGACCGTCTGCCACAATCCATTTCAGTCGCGCATTCTCGTCGCGCGACTGTCGAAGCACAATCGGCCACAGTTGGTAACCTGGATCGTTCGGTCGTGAAATGGATACTCGAGCGGCTCTGGCTGCCGGAAAGGGCGAGCTGAAGGTGTATACAGCTCGCCGGGGTATTTCATGTTGAGCGCTTGGTGGGGACGATCGTTGTTGTACTCGTCGATGAAGAAATCGAATCGTTCCTGCTGCTGCAGAAAGTTGAAGGCGACCGGTTTGGTGGCTTCCTGCTTCAGGGTGAGATGCATCCGCTCGTGTCGGCCGTTCTGCTGGGGGTTGCCGGGTTTGATGCGTTCGATGTTGATCCCCAGCCGCAACCACCACACGGCCAAATGAGACAATCCGAAGAAGGCTGCTTGGGAGCTGAACGGGATGCCGTTGTCGGTTCGAATGGCATTTGGCAGTCCAAACTCCTTGAATGTGCGCTCGAAGACGGTGAATGCATGGTCTTCCTTGGTGGAATCCAGAGCATCACAGGCGAGCAGGTAGCGGGTTCGATAATCGGTAATGGTTAAGGGATAACAGTAGCGTTTGTTGGCTAGCTTGAACTCGCCTTTGTAGTCCGCACACCACAGGGCATTTGGCCTGTGGACGTGATTCAGCGGCGTGCCTTGGGCGCGATAGCGGCGGCGTTTGCGCTTCTTGACGAGGCCATGGCGATCGAGGACAGCGTGTACGGTGCTCTTCGCCGGCGTCCGCACCTGGGGATACTCGCGGATGAGCTTTTCTCGGATTTTTGGAGCACCCCACGTGGGGTGCTCCTTCTTCAACGCGAGGATCCGGCTCTCCAGTTGAAAAGGCAGCTGGTTGGCATAACGCAGCGGACGTCGGCTCTGGTCATGTAGACCATCGATGCCGAGCTCCTTGTAGCGGTTGAAGATCTTGTAGCCGGTCTTCCGGGAGATGCCGAACTCCCGGCACAGGCCGGCCATTTTCTCGCCTTCGAGAAGACGTGCAACGAACTTAAGGCGTTCATCCATAGGTCTACACTCCTTCCAAGGCATTTGGGTGCTCCCAAATGCCCTAATTGTGTAACCTATGTCTCCGGTATCGGGTGTAACCTATGTCTCGGGTAGCTCACCAGGTTAATCAGAGAGCTAGTGAACCCAAGGGTCCACTAGCTAAGTCGTTTCTGGGCGTCTGGTAGGATATTGGTTGGATATGGAGCGGGGGAGATCCTACCAGTCATCGATTCCCTTTAGGTGGTGATGGTTCATACCAGCCGGACCACGGTATTCCTTGGTTGGTTGCTGATTCGAGTTCCTTGACGAAGAAGTCCTATCGAATCAATTGGGATGCACGCCGTCGAATAGGACAGCGAGCTGCTGAATCAGGTGTTCTAAGAATACCAACTTCCGCGAACCCCCTAGCGGAGTTACTTCGCTTTCGTGGCCCAGTTTTCCCACTGACTAACAGCGCAAGTCTTTATCGATGTAGTCATCCAGAACCTTGTGCAAGTGCTTCACCCTCAACTCTTGGTCTGAAAGCCATAGACCTCGGAACCCGAGGGAGTGGAAGCCCTTCTGCTGTTTCTCGCAATTGGCAGCGTCTTGTTCGTAAACCTCGCTGTAGGGGATTTCGCCGTTCTTGAAGCTTCGGTGCGCCGGCCGCTCAGGCCACGCTTGCCTTTTAGGTATCAAGACAAATTGTTGCAAGTCAAAATACATCTTGTTGGGGTCCGTCTCATGCGGACGCTGACGGAACATCGAAAAGCCGTTGTAGAAACAGTTGAACGTGATGTTGGGGAAGATGTGGTAGTGATAGTCATCTGTCAGTTGGTCGTCATTCATGTCTGACAGGTCATAGCCACGCGCTTCAGACTGCGCCCGGATGTTCTCTTGCATATACCGCCGAATGTCCGGCGCTTCTCCGTTGAAACCGGTCGGGTCCGCACCGAACCGCTGCATCCAGCCCATCTGTGCCTCATCGACCGTACTTTGATCCTGTAGGTGGCTGTCAGGGTTGCCAAAAGGAATCAGGTAACGGCTGTGTTTTTCGTAGCAGTCGATTTGCACGTGCAAACTCTCTGTGACGCGCTCGATCTGTGGATGCGTCTCGAGAACGTGATAAGACTCGTTGAATGCATCCACGCTGGTTTTCCAGTTGCACTCCCAAAGTACGCTATCGTCCTGCACCAGCGCGAAGCGATCAAAGTGGTATGGATCGAGGTGCTCTGGCATCTCTCTTAGAAATTCCCGCAATGGTTCGACATCGGGGTTCAGGCTGCACCATACCCACACGCCCCAGACATCACAGGGCAATTTGACGATCGAGAGGTCATCACACGGCGCTCCTGCAGGAAAAGTGTCTTCGTCGGGGACGTGGATGAGTTCACCTCCCAGGTTATAAACCCATGCGTGATAGGAGCAGCGAAAATTCTGGGTATTGCCCGTCCTCTGGTAAGCCACCTGGTTGCCGCGATGAGAACATACGTTGTGGAACGCGTTGAATTGGCCATGCTCATCCTTGGTGATGACGATGCTCTGATTCCCGATCTCCGTGACCACGTAGTCGCCAGGATTCTCAAGGTCACCGATGTAGGCACCGAGTAGCCATACCTTGGTCCACACGTGGTCCCACTCCTTCTGGGCAAACTCTGCGCTGGTGTAACGCTCCGCAGGAATGAAATCGGACCCATAGCCGGGATCAGGCGCCTTGTCTATGGGTGTCTTGGTGGTTTCCGGGTCTGCGTAGCGTTTTGTATAAGGCTGATAGACAGGCATTAGTGCTCCCCAATGCATTAAACGACACCGGAATCCTAAATTAATCATTATAATGATTGCAATACAAATAATGATCCGCTAGTTTCTCGGAAACTGAATATCAGGAGCTGGGTCATTGGCAGAGCGCAAAGCGATTCCCACCTCTCAGGTGAAGCCTAAGAAAAGTGCAGAAATCGTGGCTGGGCGGCTGCGATTAGCCATTGTTAACGGCGATATTTCCCGAGGCGAAATGCTCCCCGTCGAACGCGATTTGATTGAGTCGTTTGGCGTCAGTCGAGCCACGATGCGGGAAGCGTTGCGTATTCTGGAGACGGAAGGGCTTTTAGAAGTGGCACGTGGCGCCAAGGGCGGCGCTCGCATTCTGGGTCCAACCCTGGCGCTGGCGTCGCATGCGGTGGGAATGGTGCTACAGGCTCAGGGCACACAGCTGGCTGACGTGCAGATTGCTCGCCAGATCATTGAGCCACCGGCGGCGCGAATGGTCGCCGAGCGGTCTGCGCGGGAGCGGAAACAGATTGTCAAAAAGCTGATTGAAGCGCTTGAAGCAGAACGCGCCGCGTTAGATGACGCTGATTTTCCCTACAAGGCCATGGCGTTTCACGAAACGTTGGTCCAGTTGTCAGGTAATCGAACCCTGAGCACGTTCCTTCTGGTGCTACACGAGATTCATGAAGGCGTTGCCGCTGCAATGAGCCAGCACTCCGGGCGTAATCGTATTCGCGAAAAGACGCTGGATTTTCACGCGCAATTGATCGCGATTGTAAGGCAAGGCGATGGCGATGCGGCGGAAAGCTTGTGGCGCGAATACTGGCAGTGGATTACACCATATACACATCCTGACGAAGCCATCGTTGATGTGCTTCGGAACCTTTCATAAGCAAAAAGGGAGATTCCAATGAGCGATTACGACACCCTAATTCGTGGTGGCACTGTCATCGACGGCACCATGGTGCCGCGCTTCCGCGCTGATGTCGGGATCAAAGACGGTAAGATTGCAAAGATCGGCACCAAGCGCGGAGCTACTGCAGACAATACTATCGACGCGGGCGGCAATATCGTCGCTCCCGGCTACATCGATATCCATACTCACTATGATGCCCAGATTCTGTGGGATCCGTATTGCACCATCTCAGGCTGGCATGGCGTGACGTCTGTGGTGCTAGGCAATTGTGGATTTGGTTTTGCTCCGATTCCTCCTCACCTGCGCGACCGGGCGATGATGATGATGACGCGCAACGAAGCGATTGAATTCGAAACCATGAAAGAAGGCATGGAGTGGGACAAATACGGTTGGGAAACGCTGCCCGACTGGATGGAACACATCAAACGAATTCCTAAAGGTGTGAACGCCACGATGCTTGTGCCGCTCAACCCGCTCTATGCCTACGTCATGGGTAGTCTTGAAGAAGCAAAGTCCAGGCGGCCGACAAGATCAGAAATGGATCAGATGATTGCGCTGATGAAAGAGGCCCTGGATGCAGGTTGTTGCGGGTTTTCTTACCAACGATGCGGCGTCCCTTCTGTGCAACCGGACTGGGATGGCTCGCCCATGCCGACTGATGTGGTTCCCGATCACGAACTTATTGAGTTTGGTAGGGCCCTGGGCGAGTACGGACGCGGCTTTATTGAGATGTTTGATGCAGCGCCTTCAGACCATGCCACCGTCGAAGATTTCATGACGACGCTTGCTGAAGCCAGCGGCCGGCCCATCGTGCGCAACATCCTTCTGGCGGACGATGAGGACCTGCAACGTCACCGTACCTTCATCGACTGGCTGAACGAATCCCATGAGAGAGGCCTGCAGGTATTTGGTATGGGTTTTACCGTCCGTTCACCAACCATCCTCACCTTCGAAGACTGGAGTCTATGGGACAACGCGCCTACCTGGCATGAAGTGATGAACGGCAAGTATGAAGACCGAGTTGCCCTAATGAACGATGAATCTGTTCGTGAAAAGCTGCGCAACGAGGTTGATATGGACATGGTCGGCGGTCTCGGCACCAGTGGCCCGGCGCAGAAGTTGACCGTTCACGGCAGTGCCGGCCACGACCAACTGGATAAATACGTAGATAGGAAGGTTACAGAAATTGCCAAAGCCGAAAGCAAGCATGTGGCAGATGTGATTCTGGACATCTCTCTGGAATCGGAATTTAAGGCTGAGTTTGTGGGTAATGCTTACCCGACCTCTGCGAAACTCACCAAAGAGGTGCTCGACTGCCCCTATGTTGTCCCCGGGATTTCGGATGGGGGCGCGCACTGTCATTTTGTGGTTCAGGGTGCTTACCCAACCGACCTGCTGGAGTGGATGGTCAGGGAAGAAGGCTTGATTACTGCTGAACAGGCCCACTACGGGTTGAGCCGACTGCCGGCACACATGTGTAGCCTGGGTGATCGCGGCATTATCCGCGAGGGCGCGCCTGCAGATATTGTTGTGTATGACCCAGAGACCATCAGGCGAACACCGTCCTGGGACAAGATGGAGAAGCTCTACGACCTGCCCGCTGGTGGTTGGCGACGCTCGCAACGGGCCGAAGGATTGAACTACACGATGGTAAATGGGGTGGTGACGTTCGAAGGGTTGGACTGTACGGGTGCGACACCCGGTGAGCTCATGTTGCATTCAGACGATTA
This sequence comes from Gammaproteobacteria bacterium, assembly GCA_029861795.1. The sequence continues at coordinate 7,301 of JAOTYS010000206.1, forward strand.
ATCTAAGGGGAGAGAGATGGATCGAATCACTGTTGATCAAATCCTGGACGAGATCGACTATGAGTTTGCGCGCACCGAGCCGCCGGAGTCATTCCCGAATTTGAAGCGCATTCCCGCTGAGCGCTATCTGGATCAGGCGCTGTTCGAGGAGGAATTGAAACTCTTCAAAAATTCCTGGCAATTTGTTGGCACTGCCCACGAGTTTTCTGAAGTTGGCAGCTACAAGGTAATGGATCGTTGGGGTGGTGCCTCAGTCGTCGTGGTCAAGGGCGAGGACGGTCGGTTGAGGGGTTTCTGGAACGTGTGTCAGCACCGTGGTGGCCCTGTGGTGGAGGGTGAGGCAGGTACTTTGAAGAGCCCAAATATGAGGTGCGTCATCCACTCCTGGGTTTACGATCTAGAGGGCAAGCTAAAGGGTGTGCCAGGTCGGCGGGATTTCCACAATGAGTTTGATGTCGATTCTCAGCGTCTTCGGGGAGTCCAGTGTGAAGTCTGGCAAGGATTTGTTTTCATCAATCTGGATGCAGACGCACCTTCACTCAAGGACTGGCTGGGTCCTATCTACGATGAGGTGACCTGGTTCGAGGGCCTGCGTGTATCCGGCCATGGTTCCAAGATCCTGGAATGCAACTGGAAGGTGGCGATCGAGGCTAACATCGAGGTTTACCACGTTACCACTGTGCATCCCGACACCGTTTCTCTATCACTCGATTATCGGGGCTCGGCGCATAAGCTGCTCAAGAATAGGCATAGCCGGATGATCGTGCCTAACAAAGGTTAC
>JAOTYS010000009.1 GCA_029861795.1 Gammaproteobacteria bacterium
CGAGATCTTTGTAGGTACGCCCTTAGGCGTACACAGAGTCGTTCCGAGGTCTTTGTAGGTAAGCGCTTAGGCGTACATAGAGCCTACCGATCGGGCGAAGTTAGTGGGACAACAGTGAATTCGAGTATTTTTTATGTTCGTATCTACTGGGGCGCGCTCGCAGCTTATGCGCACCGCCATGAACCATCTTTTATTTGTAGCTTTTGTTAGAAATTATGAATGAACAGCAAAACGCCAGCGCACTTGCCGATATTACTGTGATTGATCTCACTCGCGTATTGGGCGGGCCGTACTGCACCCAGATATTTGGCGATCACGGAGCGAATATTATAAAAGTCGAACCGCCCCAGGGGGATGAAACGCGAGACTGGGGCCCACCGTTTCAAGATGGGGACGCGTCATATTACACCGGCGTAAACCGAAACAAACGATCTATCGGTTTGGATCTGTCGGGTGATCGAGGTCGCGATGTGTTGTTGCGTCTACTACAAGGCGCAGATGTGCTGATCGAAAACTATAAACCCGGGACAATGGAGAAATGGGGACTTGGCTATGAGGAGAATCTAAAACAACTATTTCCCACGCTGGTGCATTGTCGCATCAGCGGTTTTGGTAGTGACGGGCCTTTGGGCGGATACCCCGGCTACGATGCGGTGGTGCAAGGTATGGTCGGGATGTTCAGTGTTAACGGAACTGAAGCGTCAGGCCCGACTCGCATGGGAGTACCACTGGTGGATCTCGGAACCGGTCTCTATGCTGCTCTCGGGATCTTGATGGCGCTGCACGAACGTACGAGGTCTGGACTAGGGCAGTATATTGATATGACGCTGTATGATGCAGGAATTGCATTGATGCATCCGCATATCCCGAATTATTACTTGTCCGGGAAACTCCCGCGGCTTACCGGGAACGCTCATCCCAACATCGGACTTTATGACAAGTATTCGACCAAGACAGGTGATATTTTTCTCGCTATTGGCAATGATCGAGCCTTTCGTCGGCTGTGCACGGAGCTCGGTCATCCCGAGCTCGTTGACGATCCGCGGTTTCTAGGCAATGCCGATCGTGTCAACAATCGCAGCGAACTCACGGAGGTTATCAATGCGTTACTGTCCAATGTCGACGGCGAGGCACTGTGTGAACGCTTGCTGGAGATCGGTGTGCCTGCCGGCCCTGTACTTAATGTAGAACAAGTGATGCAACACCCTCATACAAAGCACCGAGGCATGGCTGTGGAACTTGAGGGTTATCGAGGTTGGGGTGACCCTATCAAAATGTCACGCACTCCTGGAAGTATTCGACGTAAGCCGCCGAAATTCAGCGACCATGCTCGTGAAGTGCTCAATGAGTTTGGTTTTAGTGAAGACGAGGTCCAAGAGCTCGTGGCAAATAAAGTATTGGTTGAGACGCGCAGACGATAAATGTCGGAGAACGTTAGTTGACAGGTCCGCGGAATTAGTTTGTTAGGTAGTATCTCTGATACTACATTCGATTCATAAAATCGACCCCGACATTTTTGCATTCAGTGAGCGAAGAGAAGGAGCAAGCAGGCCCAGGGGTTATCGGCGGACCATCATTTCAAACCTGGCGCTGGGTCAAGATTGCCCTGGGACCTGCGCTTTTCCTATTAGTAGAGCTACTGTTCCGCCCAGATCCGGGAACAGTCGATCACCCCGAGCTGGTACGGCACGCGTTAGGTGCGACCCTATGGATTGCTGCGTGGTGGTTTACCGAGGCACTGCCGATCCCAGCGACGTCGCTGCTGCCGATCATTCTATTTCCGCTGCTGGGGCTCGCCACTACTAAAGAAGTGGCCCGCGAGTACGGCCACGACATCATCTTCCTATTCCTGGGTGGATTCCTGCTGGCCATTGCGATGGAGCGCACCGGCCTGCAAGAACGTATCGCCATCCGCATCATCCGAATCGTCGGGCAGGGGCGACGCACGTTGGTGCTTGGCTTCATGGTCGCGACCGCGGTTCTGAGTATGTGGATCTCCAACACGGCCACAACGGTAATGTTGTTGCCGGTGGCCTTGGCGATGCTCGCGACGCAAGAACGCGGTGTCGATGAGCCGGCTGCGAAGATTGACCAACCCTTTGCGGTGGCACTGCTGCTCGGAATTGCCTATGCCGCCAATATCGGTGGCTTGGGAACGCCGGTGGGATCACCTCCCAATCTGATCTTCCAGGATATCTATCACCAGAAGACTGGCCAGGAGGTATCGTTCCTGCAGTGGATGCTCTACGCTGTACCAGTGGTGCTGGTACTACTGCCGGCGACCTGGTGGATGCTGGTGCGCAGGCTTAGCCGTGGCACGGTTGGTGTACACGAGCTGCCGCGATTCGGTCCGATGAGCTGGGGGCAGTGGTGGGTGTTATCGGTCTTCAGTGTAACTGTCGCGTTGTGGATCAGTCGTGGCGATTTCGTAGAGCTACAGGGTTGGGGAGCACGACTGAGTGAGTACGGGCTCGAGCTTACGGACTCGAGCGTGGCGATCGCCGCCGCCATAGTCTTGTTCGTTGTACCTCGTTCGCGCGGAAACCGTGCAGCAATTCTCGACTGGAGCGTGGCGCCGCGCCTACCCTGGGGAGTGCTTCTGCTCATGGGAGCCGGCTTCGCCATCTCCATGGCTTTCGACCGCAGCGGATTGACTGTCTGGATCGGCGCGCAGCTGCAAGCACTCGGGGGTCTGCCTCTGCCCGAGAGCATAATTTTCTATGTGGTGCTGGGAGCGATAGTTGTGGTCTCGATCCTGATCACCGAGTTCGCCTCTAACACCGCGAGCGCCAGCATCCTGCTACCTATCATATTCGGCATTTCTGCCGCATTAGGACCCGAGCGTTTTCCTCCCGAAATCCTGATGGTCGCTTGCGCCGTCGCCTGCACCACTGGTTTCGCGGTGCCCGCCGGCACGCCGCCCAATGCCTTGGTCTTTGCGACCGAGCGTATCTCGATCGGGCGTTTTGTGCGGATCGGTCTGCTGATCGACCTGCTTGCCGTGCTGATTATTGTGGTGGTCATCGGTGGCCGTCAGTCGGTGTAGTGTAAGCTCGTATCAGCAAACACGCGGTCAATACCACACTATAGAGGATGGGCGCGTTCGTTCTTTAAGACTAGTCGTAGAATCTCTTACACAACTGACGCGCGATCTGCTTAGCGTTGTTCTCTAGAATCGCCCCATGACCTGGGATGATGCGCTCGAAGTCCCACTGCCATAACCGGTCGAGAGATGTCCTTAGGGCTTGTGGATCCTTTACCATGAGTTTCATTTTCAAGGGAGGTGCCAAGCAAATGCCTTTGAAGCCTATGGGTTCGAAAACAAACTTGGTCAGAAATTTTGCAAAGCCCTTTTGTTCGACATTAGTGTGGTTTTGGAAGTAATCGGTGACGAGTAACGATTTGCTTTCCTTATGTAGGAATACATACTCGTCGAAGAAGGGAACACCTTCCATATGGAGTTGGTCTAGATCGTTATCCCATGGCGGGGTGGTCAAATCTCGAAGGAGTGTAAACTCTTTCAATCTTGGCCGCTTCTTCGGGATACCTACTGCGACATAAACTGCTGCATCGGGGAAAGCCCTGCGCCAGGACTCCAATGAGATATTGTGGCCGTTACTTGCCCCGACTATATGTTTGACCGACCCCAGCGACTCGACAGATCGCTGCAAGTCCGGTGTAAGCGGTGTCGGTGTATGAATCCACAGACTACCATCCTTCAGCTTGGCCATGCTCATACGAATAGCTAGCTTCGCGCCAAGCATTTTCATGGAGTCTTCGTGCACCCACAGGTTGTCGGCAATCTCCCTCATGGGTTTGAATCCGTCGTTGACGAGTGTTTCAATGGCAGCCAGAACTTATGACAGGAGCAACCTGCTGAGTAGAACTACCGACACAAAAAAGCATCCCATCCCTGGGCTTAAGATAAGATTTAGTACGAACGCGCCACTTCTCCTTCGGTAAGGATGTCAAGAGCCATGCCGAATTGTTCAATCATCGGCTTAACCAATTCCTGAACCATTGGGGCCGCTGCCTCCGCAGCATCCTTACTGGTGTAGTTACTAATCAATAACCATTTGGCATCGCTGGTCTGGATCATGTGATGCCCGACATGCTTTTCGCTTGCTTTTATAGCGGGAGTAATGACTGAGTCATAGTGCGCCATTAGTGAATCGGTGTGTGTGGGATCACATGTGATCCAATAGACTTTCGAGTACATAACACTCTTCCTGTGGTGAATTTACTTGTTTGGCCATTCGGCGGGTACGTAATGAAGCGGCGGGCACCACGAACTAACCATACAGGGGGGACTCGATAGTTGTCACTGCTTCAATGAAGGATTCGGTCTAGGGTTATCCGCATATATTCTTAAGCAGGGGGACGCATGCACGCAGTCCAATGACGTTCATGACCTCGTCGGCATGACCATCGTTGGATTGTCTCCCTCTGGTAATCGTGTGGGCTCAGTGACTAGGCGGAAGCCGAATTGGGAAACAGCGTCGAATTAATAAGTGCCTGGATATGTACCTCTTTGTCGGCGCTCATGTTCTCGAATTGCAGACCCACCAATGTGCCTCGTCCCGACTCAGTGGAGACTCGCTGATCACGAACCACGCGGGCTTTCAGACGTAGTTCCGTGTCGTCCGGGGTGGGGATGACCACTCGCACCGAATCATTCACCGACGGTGCGTCTCGAGTGGCAAGCATCAAACAGCCACCTTGCGAAACGTCTTGCAAGATCCCCTGCAATTCTGCGTTATCGCCGTACCGTACCTCCATTCGGTATGCCACTCGAACATGCGCTCGCTGGCCGCCCCCGCCACGACCCAAGAGAATGACGAATATGCGGTCTAGCGCGGCCTGTTGATCGATGCTATGGGGTTTAAATCTGACGGCGAGGAGCAGATGCCCTTGGTCCTGCAGCTGCACCCGCGAGATCGTGCCTTCCATATTTAGTCGCTCCTTGTCTATGGATGGCAGGAGCAACTCGATGACATCTCCGCGAACACCGATATATTCCTTGATCACAAAACGGACACCACCCCTGGAGATCTCCTGCAGCTGCGCTGAAAACCATTGTAGGCTTCCATTGGGTTTGACCTCGATGTCGGCCGTCACCTGTATCCGTGGATGCACTCTGCGACTCTTAGCAATCGGGACACCGCGGCTGCCGCCGGTACTTTTATGCGTTGTTGGCACCATATTTGCCACCTCGTTGTGTAGAGAAGGCTCCTGACTGGTCCTGATCAGCCACATTCATACCATAAGTGTAGTATAGTCGTCTGTGACAAAAGTCACGTTCTGAGGGGGTAGCTTTGCGAGGGTTTAAACCCCATTAACTCCAAGGAAAAAAGGCGGGAGTCAGTTTTTATTAATCAGAACCTCGAACTGCAGCCGCTTTAGAAAAGTTGGGACTCTGGGTCCCTTTTCAACTGGAGAGGATCAACCAATAACAAGACTGGGACGCGCCTACAGACTCGAAGTGTCCTAGGCGCATCCCGAGTGTTATGGTGCAAGGAATTTACTCGCCGAATCTCCTTTTGAGAAAAATCTCCAGTTGCTGACGTTGATTGATGTCGAGGCAACCAACAAAGCGCGTCAGGTTATCGATCGTACCATTCGTTTGTTGCTCGAATTCAAAGATGCTCTCGCTAACCAAGGCACGCGCTTTAGACTCTTCAAACGTCGGTTCACGCAACAACCGTAGCCATTTCGACGTAAATTCCTTCCGTTTGCTGCGCCAAACACACCCGGCCCGCTTGAGCTCGGCAACGAGCAATTCGAACTGTTGCTGTTGATCATCATCGAGTTGTAACTGCGCGGCAAATCGAGTCAAAAACTTCTCCATGCGTCGCTCGCGATGTCGTTTGAACCAACGAAAGCGGGTGCCGCATTGGCGTGGTTCACCAGATGGTCTGCGATGCAGACCTCCTGGACAACGCCAGATCGTGCTTGCAGATGTCATGGCATTAATCTCCTATTTCCGTTGTCGTTATTGCCAACGATGCCCGTGCCCATCGAAACGCTGTTCCATCATTTCGCGCGCCTGTTCCTTCTGCTCCGGGGTCAAGCTGTCGGTGAAGGCAGCAATGGCGCCGATAATGATTGGTACACGTTGTGTCATGGAGTCAACTTTACTATTGAAAAGCTCAAGCGCAGCTTGCTGATCGAGTACCGGTGCACTAAACAAATCTTGGACTTGCTCCATGCTTTCCTTTCGATTGCTTACCGATTCCCGCCGCATCCGGCGCATTTCATTCAGCAAGTTATCGAGCTTGACATCTTGGTCTGCTGTGAGATCTAGGCGTTCACTCACCCGCTCTATCATGTATGCCTTGTGGTGGCCGTAACCGAAACCACCCTCGTGTTGGGAATGGGCGAACGCTGCAGCGCCACCGACAACACTAAGACCGACTACAGTACCGACTATGATTTTGGTCGATTTTTTCATGGATCAATCTCCTTCAAGTTGATTAACAATTCGAGGCTCATGCTAAGCATCAGGTGGCGTCGAATCTTTTCGCAGAGGTAACGGTTTGTATCAATTTGTAACGGGTTTGCGATGAGGCCTTGAACAGGTCTACGAGAACTAACGTGACTGAGCACTTAAATCGGGAGGTGAGCTCTCGTGTGTGGTTGTTCGTGCGACTGGGCCGGGGTTAGTATCTAGTTTCTGGATAAAAGCCAGTTCCACGACACCCCGTGCATGACCTGTTTCCGGAGAATCGATGTGGCATGAGTAAAGATCCTAAAGACGGTTATAAGGACCATTTCGGTCTGGTGAACTACCCTCACTCAGACGAATTCGGTAAATGGTTGGGTTACCAGGTGGCTTGTGTAGACCGGGATTCGTGCAGCTTTGAAGCCACCCTAGCCATTCGAAAAGATCATCTTTCGCCGGCCGGTCGGGTTCACGGAGGGGTAGTCAGCGCTTTTCTGGACTATGCCTGTGGTGCTGCGGTCTTTACCACAATGAAGCCCAATGATTTCACCAGCACGGTCGAGCTCAAGGTCAATTACCTGCATCCCATAGAGTTGGGGGACAAATTGCTGGCCAAAACCAATGTCGTTTTTCGTGGTAATCGGCTTTGTGTCACCCAGGGCTTCCTATATCGCAATGAGGAGACGGAACCCGTGGCCATGGTGACCGGGACCTATTATGTTGTATCCGGCGATAAAAAGAAAAAGTCATGACCTGGCTGCTGATTCTCGTCATTGTGCTCATACTCGCTGGTGTCGTTTGGGGCTTGGCGAGTCGCGTCGGTCGAGGGTTTGATGTGAAACAAAAAAAACTAACTAAGAGCGAAGCGGAAAAATCCAACGACGAGGAATGAGAGGGGGCGGGAGTCTCTTTTTGAAGCCGTTGTCATACTTGGGATTCTTAAGTAACCAAAGCGTGACTCCTCTCGATTCCATAAATGCCTAAGGGGCGTTGCGCAATTAAACTCCGTGGCTACCGACGAAAAGATAAAACGCAAGCTCGCCGCCATCTTGTGTGCAGATGTGGTGGGTTACAGTCGTCTTATGGGTGCCGATGAGTCAGGTACCCTTGCGCGACTCAAGGCACATCGCAAAGAGTTAATCGATCCGACCATCGCTAAGCACGACGGACGCATGGTGAAGCTCATGGGAGACGGTGCGCTGGTGGAGTTTTCCAGTGTGGTGGATGCGCTCGCCTGCGCCGTTGATGTGCAGCGTGGGATGACCGAGCGCAATCACAATGAACCTTCAGAACAGCGCATCGAGTTTCGCATCGGCATCAATCTCGGTGACGTGATTATCGAAGGTGATGACATCTATGGTGATGGCGTCAATGTGGCGGCGCGACTGGAAGGGCTTTCCGATCCTGGGGGTATCTGCATCTCGGAATCGGTGCGCAGTGCCACGGGTAACAAGCTACCGATCGACTATGAATTTATGGGCGAACAGGAGGTCAAAAACATCGCCGAGGCGGTGCGAGCGCATAGGGTATTGATGGAATCAGAGGAAGTGGCTAACACGACCGTAACAGACAAACCTGAGTTGGAATTGCCTGACAAACCCTCTGTCGCGGTGCTTCCCTTCGCCAACATGAGCGCCGATCCGGATCAGGAGTTCTTTGCGGACGGCATCACTGAGGACATCATTACTGAGCTATCCAAGTTCCGCTCGCTGTTTGTGATCGCGCGTAACTCGTCTTTCGCCTTCAAGGGACGATCTATTGACGTTAAGGATGTGAGCACCAAGCTTGGTGTGCGCTACGTGGTGGAGGGGAGTGTCCGGCGTGCGGGTAATCGTGTGCGCATCACCGCACAGCTGATCGATGCCGTCGAAGACAATCACCTCTGGGCCGAGCGCTATGACCGCGACCTGGAGGATATCTTCGCGGTGCAGGACGAGGTGACGCACACAATCGTGACAACCATTGAACCGCACCTCGCCAGCACCGAGCGTCAGCGGGCCCGGCGCAAGCCCACCGAAAGCCTCGGCGCTTGGGAACTCTATCAGCGCGGTCTCTGGCACCTTTATCAAAACAACGCCGAAGACAGCACCAGGGCGCTGGATTTCCTGCAGAGTGCCATTGACCTCGACCCTACCTTTGCGTCAGCCCACGCGGGCCTCGCCTATGCGCTTTATTACCATGTCGTTCTGGGATACTCACAGGATCGCAGCGGCGATCTCGCGCGCGCGCTCGATGCCGGGAAGACTGCGGTGATGCTCGACGAAAACGATCCCTTCGCCCATGTGGCGCTGGGTCGCGTATACACGATAAAGGGTGAGCACGACACGGCGATTGCGGCCTGCGACAGGGCGATCGCCCTCAACCCAAACTATGCCAGCGCCTACATGGGACGCGCACACTCGCTTTGGCAGGCCGGCCGCCCAGCAGAGGCGCTCCCGTCCCATGACGAGGCCATGCGACTGTCTCCGCGCGATCCGCTGATGTGGGCCTTCGTGGCAAGCAAGGCCATCGCCCTGATTCTGCTCGGCCGTTACGACGAGGGGTTGGATTGGGCCCGCAAGGCGCAAAGGCAACCGAGCACGGCGATCTGGGCTTTTATGCCCGAGGTCAGCGCGCTCGGGCTGCTCGGCCGGATCGACGAGGCGCGTGCCGCGCTGGAACGGGTGAAGCGAATCAAACCAGACGTCAGTTGCGCCTTCGTCGACCAAGCGCTGGCGTTTACACATGCGACCGACCGTGATCATTTTGTGAGCGGTCTGGTCAAAGCGGGCCTGAAGGAATAAACACTTGCGACCAGCAAAGGGGGCGGATTTATTGTTAAAAAAAATTCACCTCGGGACAGTCAGTGAATTGGCGGTAAATAAATCTGTCCCTTTTATTGTCGAGCGTTGACATGAGCATTCGTGGAAAGAAGGTCGGCCTATTACTTCCACATTGGGAGCGGGGGCTGGGGAGGGAAACGCCTGCTTGCTCAGATATCGTCGGCTTGGCGAAGTGCGCCGACGATTCGGGATTCGATTCAGTGTGGCTGGTCGATCACTTCTTGATCGAACCCTATGTCGACGAGGCTGAGTACGGCGATCCCTTACCTGAGCACAGGAAAGGCGTGAAAGTAGGGGTGTGGGAATGTTGGACGCTGGCCGCAGCATTGGCCGTGGCCACCGAGCGGGTGGAAATCGGCACCCTGGTATCGAACACCGGCTACCGTAACCCGGCGCTGCTTGCACAAATGATGAACACCATCGATGACCTGAGCCAAGGCAGACTTATTGCAGGGCTGGGTGCGGGAGATTACCCCGCTGAGCATAAGGCGTTTGGTTATCCCTATGAGCGACGGGTTGGACGCTTCGAAGAGGCGCTGCAAATTATTCCTCCTTTGTTGAGGGGTGAAAAGGTGACGTTCCAGGGTGAGTTTTATGAGACCTTTGATGCAGAACTGCGCCCAAAGTATTCACGAGTCCCACCGATACTAATCGGGCTCCTCAAAGGAGGCCCGCGGATGAAGCGACTCGTTGCCCAGTACGCCGACCAGTGGAATTGCTGGGTGGTGGAAGACACTCGTATCGAGCTCTATCGAGAATCCCATGATGCCATCGTGCAAGCATGTGAGAAACACGGACGTGATCCCGCTGCGCTTAGGAAAAACGCTGCGATCGGTGTTTGTTTACCTGGGTTTACTCCCGAGTATCAAGGCGAGACACGATTGTCTGGTTCTACCGAGGAAATTGCAGAGCAATTTGGTAAATTTCTTGAACAAGATGTTGATCACTTGGTTGTATCGCTGCGGCCTTTTAGTCGAGACGGGATAGAGAACTTCGCAGAACTGTTGCAGCGGGTGTAAGACGAAGCAGAGCAAGTCTGTTGAGAAAAAGTTTCTTTGTTGCGCGAGTATCGTTATTGCGTCGATTAACCTAAGAAGGAGAACGCCATGCTTATCCCCGCAGCCAGCGACATTGCCTGGGGGCCGTCGCCACGACAGACATTTTTGAACGTGCCCTACTGTGACGATCTGGACCGATTAGATGCTCACGTGGCCATCCTGGGTATACCTTACGGGGATCCCTATAGCATTGACGAGGTGAGCAACCCGCAAACCAAGGCACCGGCTGCGGTGCGGGAGGCATCGATTCGGGTCAGTTTCGGACTCGACCGATACGATTTCGATATTGGGGGCACGGTCTTTGACGGTAAGGACATCAAGGTTGTCGATTGCGGCGATATTCCGGGTGATCCGCGCGATCTTTCAAAACATTACCAATTAGCCGAGGCAGCGGTTCGGAAAATACTCGCCAAGGGCGCGTTGCCTATCATTCTTGGTGGAGATCACGGCGTACCTATTCCGGTGTTTCGTGCCTACGAGGGCAGGGGACCGATCCATCTTGTGCATATCGACGCGCACTTAGACTTCAGGGACGAGGTGCTCGGTGTGAAGGAGGGGTATTCGAACCCTATCCGACGCGCGTCAGAGCTCTCTCATATCAAAGGCATTACACAGATCGGTCTACGAGGTCAGGGCAGCGCCAGACCACAGGACGTCGAAGATGCCATAGCGTATGGTTGCGACATCATTACTGCGTCTGAGCTGCACGACATCGGCATGAAGTCGGTACTGGATCGAATCCCGGAGAATACAAACTACTACCTCACCATAGATGCCGATGGCGTTGACCCTACTGTGATGCCCGGCGTTTGGGCACCACATCCGGGTGGTGTGACCTATCCGCAGATGCACACACTTATTCACGGACTTTGTCGCAAGGGGGGGGTAGTAGGGATGGACATCAACGAGATCACGCCCATTTTCGATATCAACCAATCGACGTGTATTGCGGCCGGGCGTTTTATCGTCAACCTAATTGGTGGTGCGGTACGAAGCGGAGTTTTTGACTAGGATAAGCAGGCAAAAGCGCATGGGATGACCAGTGATCAATGACAAACAAATCTGTCCCCTTGGTTGTTGACACGCCTAACTCATAGACTCTTGACGCAACGCAAACCGATGTGACGATGGCCGTGCTGAACGGCACGGGAAAACCCTGAGCGAAAGAATGTCGTCAGCGCCTCCGGGGAATCATCGAAGATGTAGTCACCACCCCGCGTGACACGTTCACCCGGTGCGTCCGGGTCTTCGCGCCCGTCTATGGGGTCGTAGGGATAGGGGCGATACAAAGAACTGGTCCACTCGGCGAGACTGCCGGCCAAATCATGAACGCCCTCCGGTGTTGCGCCGGCGGGGCGCGATCCAACCGGCAGTGTTTGCCCTCGCGGCCGGGTGAAAACGGCCAGCTCTGCGTTGGGAGCGGCGTCGCCCCATGGATATAAACGTCCTTCTTTTCCCCGGGCTGCCGCTTCCCATTCTGCTTCGGTAGGTAAGCGCGCGTCGCGCCATCGGCAATAGGCTTGGGCTCCAAACCAAGTCACTTCGGTCACTGGATGATTCTCGAATCCTGGTTCCGGTGTGAGCAGACCATTGACAAGCGCGATGCGCGCATCCTCGTCATCGAGTTCGATCAGAGGCGGTTCAGTTGCAGTGCCCCCGAACAGCACATCCGCATCAGCACCTTCAACATCACGACGACGAGCATGACCTGCGGATGCGTCGCGAACCACCACAACATCGAGTGAGTCCAGGAAGCGCACAAACTGCGCGTTTGTCACCTCGTGTCGATCGATCAAGAATGGTTCGAGCATGACGGTATGCGCCGGGCGCGAATCTATGGGACCGGTATCTTCGCCAATGGGATATTCACCGGCAGCGACAGTGGCCATCTCTGACACGTCGCCTGCTGCAGCCGTGGCGACCACCACTATGATTAGCGCAAAAACGGTTCTTATCTGTCCCATTACTTCAGTTGTCAATACTCGTCCATCCATTTCACCGCAAATGCGCCCTATGGTCTAGCCAATTGGCCGGTGAGGCGTGGGACTTTCCTGAGTACGAGTGCCATAATTCTCGGCTGGAATCAAACGATCTCGCCCAGTGAATAGTGACTCTTATGATCGTAAGCTTGCGGCGATCCTACACGCCGATGTAGCCGGTTACAGCCGTCTGATGGGTATCGACGAGCCTGGCACCCTGGCGCGACTGAAGGCGCACCGCAAAGAGTTGATCGAGCCGAGCATTGCTTCACACCGTGGCCGCACGGTGAAGTTGATGGGGGACGGCGCGCTGGTGGAGTTTGCCAGCGTGGTGGAAGCGCTCGCTTGCGCGGTAGAGGTGCAACGCGGGATGACCGAACGCAATAATGATGAACCCGCGGAGCGGCGTATCGAGTTCCGTATCGGGATTAACCTCGGGGACGTGATCATCGAAGACGATGACATTTACGGTGATGGGGTAAATGTGGCGGCGCGACTCGAGGGCTTAGCCGATACTGGCGGTGTTTGCATATCCGGAACGGTTTACGATGCCGTTGGGAGAAAACTGCCGGTTGAGTATGAGTTCATGGGCGAGCAGGAGGTAAAGAACATCGTGGAACCGGTGCGTGCCTATCGGGTGTTGGTGGGCGCGGAGAAGGTCAGGTCTTCTTCATGGAAAAAAACCGCGCTAGAACTTCCCGACAAGCCTTCAATAGCGGTTCTTCCATTCACTAATATGAGCGGTGATCCTGAACAGGAATATTTCAGTGATGGTATCACTGAAGATATCACTACGGCACTTTCAAAATACCGATGGTTCTTAGTGGTCGCCCGTCATACGACCTTCACCTATAAGGGTCGCGCGCTGGACATAGTGGAGGTTGGCCGTCAGCTTGCCGTCCGCTACATCTTGGAAGGAAGCGTGCGTAAGGCGGCTAACCGCGTCCGGGTTTCCGCACAACTAGTTGAAGCAGCGAACGGCAATCATCTTTGGGCCGAAAGTTATGATCGCGATCTCGCCGATATCTTTGCGGTACAAGACGAGATCACGCAGGCGATCATTGGTGAATTGACGCCGCAGTTTCTCACCGCTGAACTTCAGCGCTCTCGTCGCAAGCACGACACAAATCTAGATGCCTGGGATCTGGTGATGCGCGGCCGCGAGCACTTGTGGCGCATCAACAAGGATGACAATCTGAAGGCACAGCAGTTCTTTGATGCGGCAATCGAGCGTGCCCCCGACAGCGGATTGGGGCAAAGCGATCTGGTGCAATCATATTTATGGCAGTTAATTTTCGGATGGGCGGATGACCGCGCAGGAACCGTAGAGCGAATGGCCGCGTCGTCAGCACGCGCAATCGCGGCTGATCCCAACGATTCCTATGCTCTGGCAGGCGCTGCAATCGCCAAATGCTTTGAGGACCATGCGAGCGAAGGTGTCGAATTGGCGCGCAAGGCGGTCGCCATAAATCCGAATCTGGCTTTGGCTCATGCTGCACTTGGATTCTCGCTCGCGTTTGCGCCACGAAACTTTGAGGATCAATACGGTGAAGCGATTGAATCAGTGGAGCGGGCAATACGCCAGAGCCCGCGCGACCCCATGATGGGGACAATGTTAGGGAGTCTCGGCATCGCCTATTACCTCGCCGGACGATATGAGGACACAAAGCGCACTGCGGACCGACTGATCATGGAACAACCGGAGATGCCGACAGGTTACCGTCAACTGGCCGCTAGCCTTGCGCAGCTCGGCCGAATCGATGAAGCAAGTGCGGTGGTCTCTAGGCATATATTGCGACTGATCCCCGGTCACACTGCAACCCAATCTGGCCAGCAACTGCCCTTCGGTAGTAATGAGGAAGCCCGTCGTCATTGGGTCGAGGGGCTGGTCAAAGGCGGGCTCCCGGAGTAGAAGGCAATGGAATCCGAACCACTATCACGCAAACTCGCAGCGATCCTGCATGCGGATGTTGTTGGCTTAGGCGCGTGAATTTGCGTTCGTCTGCGGCACTAAGTTTTGATGCATGAAGTTATGGGGTAGATGTTGTTGGTATGGATCCCGCCTATCGCCGACAGAATACACACTTCGGGCGCTCGCAGCTGAAGAATTTTTCCACTCGGCCTGATCGATAAGATCCGGCTCGTTGAATGCGCAACACAATGGTATCGATGGTTCGGGTTAAGGTGACTGGCTTAGCGCCGTATCGGATAACGATGACGAGAACTGCTTGACATCGCGCGGCGTCGTTGTGGAGTCTGGGCGAAGGCCTTCATCACAGGGGCCGCGACTTTCTTTGTAAATCCATGAAAGACAAACGCAATTCGCGACGATTGGGTCGTCATCGTTTTCCAGGAACAGGATGGAAGCTTCATTTTATACTGGGATTGTGCGGGTCGATTGTCATCGCTGCGTCGATTATCTTTATCGCTCGATACGGAGTTCTAGATCATGTCGCTAATAAGTGGGCTTCGATGCAGAGCGCAGAAGACAAACCCCCGCAACAAGTCACGAGCGACAGACAAGCGGCGGAAACACAATCGGTCGATGAGTCGAATAAGCGCGACGCAGCGGTGACTAGCCAAGCGCTACTGGAATTGGATAGGGAACCCGATATTTCGACCGTTGAGAGTGGCGCGAGCGTTGACGTCACAGCAACGTCCAAGAGAGATGATGCTGGTTTGATCAGCGAGAAAATCGAAGAACAAGACAACGAACCTCCCCAGACCGAAGCGGGTGATCTATCGATTTCCGGACGCATCTTGACGCAGGCGGGTGTTCCAGTACCCGGAATTGTAGCGACTGCGCGTCTGTTGGACCGCGGAGATGGATCCAACTATCGAGGTCAAAGCGATGGGGACGGCTTTTATGAGATTCGGGGACTTTCAGCGGGCGAATATCAGATCCAGACAATCGCAACCGATCTCTATCCGTCAGCATTCATCTCGGCTCGTGCTGGCCTACATTCAGCGGATATCGTTTTGACAGAGGGCCGCACGGTAGAGGTGTTTGGTACGGTAGTGGACGTCGCGGGGACACCGCTTGCCGCTGTCGAGGTTGCTTCGAATCCTCCGAGTAAATCGGTTCGCACGGATGACAGCGGAAACTATGTGTTGTCACTTATCGCGCAATCGACCAGTAGCTACATCTTCAGGTACAAACTGGCAGGATATCAAGAAGAGCAGATCGTGGTCTCTGGGATGGAGTTGTTAGAAGCAGGGAAAAAGCGTGCGGACGCAACACTCACTGCCGTAGGTGACACTATCGATGTAACCGGGGTAGTCCGAAACGAGTTTGGCGAAGGTGTCTCCAGCGCTAGAATTTATCTCCAGTCGACCACAAGAGCCCTGTATCAGGGAGTCAGTGATAGGCAAGGAAACTTTTCGATCCCCGACGTCAAAATTGGGGCCGGTTATCGATTGACGGTCACATCCGCAGGACTGTACGAGCGCTATGTCAGTGAATCACTCATCATCAGTCCGGATAATCCGCCTATCGAGATTACGCTGAAGTCTCTTGCCGCGGGCCGAGTATCGGGGAACATGATCGATCTTCATGGTAACTCGATTCCAAACTTCACATTACTGCTTAGCAATACGAAGGCGATGAGCAAGCATTTGCCCGTGAATGGCGATGGCTTCGGCTATTTTGAGATCGACCGAGTGCCTGAGGGTGAGCTGATATTTATGACAAGGTCTAAACCGACCATTCAAATCAGGGGAGTCTTTTTGGAACCCGGAAGCGATGTGGTTATTAATCTTGTTCTTGATTGGGGCTACGAAAGCGTGGTGGGCACGGTTGTGGATAATGCTGGACACCCCGTAGCGGGTGCGCGTGTCTCGTTGACATGGGCATACGCAAGTGACGGCGTGCAAAGCGGGTCCTCTCGACAGACAATCGCAGACGGGTCGGGTTCATTTCGATTTACTCAACTTGGACCTGGCATTCACACTTTGGCTGTCAGCGCTCCGGGTTACCAGCCAATTAAAGAAAATTATGATGTCGGTCGAGAATCCCGAGATATAACGGTTTTGCTCAAACCGCAGTAGTGGCGCGCGAGTTTACGTAGATAATCTCCGGGACCACCCACAGTTTAGAACTCGAGGAGCGGAGTTTCATCGTCTTGTGCAATTCCAGTTTTTCACGTACGTCATTACCATTTGTGGTATGGGTTCGCGCTTCGATACCAAGGACCACAATCAGCTCGGCTTTCTAAATACAGATTTATTTGCCGCCTCTAAACAGCGATTAATACCGGTAACTAGATCCCCTCCTAACTTTAGTTGTCCAGTCCGTAACGTTGTTTGGCCTCTTCGTACGAAAATGCCATTCCGTTGTTATCAAAGGCGAAGTAGGCAAGCGAGCTATGACGCTGTGAATAGTCGAATTTGAGATCGCCGATGCCCTTCATTTTGCCTGAGGCCACTTCGGCTTCATAAAAGGTCCACCCTTCCGGCAATACGGTGCGTATATGCACCTCTTTATCGGTTACGGGATTACGGATGGGTTCTGTGACCGCAGTCACTACTTCGGGGACCGAAAGCCGAGCGGTACGTTTTTTGACGTCCCAATCGAATTCAATCGGTAAAAATAGAGGGTCGTGGAGGTGCTCGACGATGATGCTAAAGATTTGAAATATGGTGCCCTCAGGTTGACCCTCACCCGATAGAATCTTGAAGATTGCGTCGCGCTGCTCCTCGGTGGTGCGTTCTTCCAATATCGGTTGCATGTGGCCATCACCGTGGTGGATCGCACGAGGAAAATAAAAAGTCGCGGCGATGACCAGATCATCAAGTCGCACGTCGCCGTAATGACCTTCATCGACCTTCATTGCGACGACGCCATCACAATGTCCTTGAGAAGGTGGGGCCATCGCCTCACATGGGCAGCCGTGATCGCAACTACAGTATTCGAGCCATTTGCCTTGTAGAAACCAATGTGAATCTGTCATGGGAGAACCCCCCTCGTTTGATGTGGCCGGCGGAGTGCTTACTTCGCAAATGATGCCATTAGGCCAACTAAGTCTCATTGTCGCCAAGTGTGATGTACGCCTAAAGAGGCGTACCTACAAACTCGTTTTCTATTGTAGGTTCGCCTTCAGGCGAACTCTAGGGCTCGACGATATTGATTATTCACCACTACACACCCCTGAACAAACCATCATTCTGCGGTACATAAATCCGTTCGCGTTAGCGCGTGTCAGGCGGTAACCGAGATAATGTGCGCTGGGGCTGCGAATTCCACCGATCCCTCTTCCTGAATCAACGAGGCCAACTCCCTCGGTGCTTCCTGCAGCAACTGTTCGTACTCTTCATCGTTGATCGAGTCGGCAAGAGTCCAACCCTTGATGTCAGTGAATATCCAAGCTTCAAAAGATTGTGTTACACCGTCCGCCAAAGATTGAAGAGTCGATGCAACACGCTCGGTGTAGCTTCACGCTGGGACATCGGTTTTGACACCGGTTGTCCGGACTGGGACTGGTTGGGGTGCTGCCGCCGCTCCGCGTCGATGGCTGTGTGCGCTGCGGCAACTAACCAGTTGTACGGGCCCATCGGGGTTCCAAATTTGTTGGAGTCAAAAGTCATCGTCTTGTCCTCTGTTTAGCGGTTAGGTTAAGTGCCTGTTGGCTGACGGGCATTGTTGACTGCGCCCGTGAAATCCCCGGAGACCCGTCGATAAATCGACGATTTTTATCAATAAAAAATCATTAAAAGTGATAAACTGCTGACGAATCAGCAGTTTTTTCGAGCTCAACCCATTGGTGTAGGAGGAGCAAGGGTGGGTTTACTTCGGCTGAATCTCCTCGGTCGCTTCGAAGCACGACTGCCCTCGGGTGAAGTGCGCGCCCTGCCTACCCGTAAGGCCGAGGCGTTGCTTGCCTATCTGGCGTTAGCGCCCGACAAGCCTCATTCCCGGGAACGCCTGACAGGCCTAATGTGGAGTGACCGCAGCGAGGAACAGGCGCGCAATTCCCTGCGTCACGCGTTGAGCGCCCTGAGAAAGGCCTTGGATGGTCTAGACCCATCGCCGCTTATAGTCGAGCGGAGTTCCGTCACCGTCAACTCTGGAGAGATCGAAGTGGACGCGCTCGAACTCCAGCACCTCACTCAGCAAAAGGAGCCCAATGCACTCGCTCGGGCGACAGCGTTATATCGCGGTGAGTTTCTTGAGGGCATGGTGATCAAAGATCCAGCCTGCGAGGAGTGGTTGTCAGCGGAGCGGGATCGGTGTCGCCGAATGGCCGTCAATGCGCTGGCACATTTGATAGCGCATCAACGCGAGGCCGGTGAGATCGATGCGGCGATTGAGACCGGTGAGCGGCTCGTAGTGCTCGATCCATTGCGTGAATCGGCTTGGCGTGAGCTCATGCGAGCATACGCTGAAACAGGAGAACGTAACCAAGCGCTCAAGGTTTATAAGCGTTGCTGTGAAGTGCTCGCAAGTGAACTTGGAGTCGAGCCCGAGGCGGAGACATCAGAACTTGACGCGACTATCCGAAATGGCGCCGTCGCCACAAAGCCACCGGCTGCGATACCCGATTCCACGATAGCTGTCGCCATTCAAAGTTCCGAAGCCGGTCCTGCGTGTCCGCAGCTCGTACGCTCAGAGAGACCTTCTGTGGTCGTGCTCCCAATTGTCAGTCTCGGTACTGAATCGGAGCAAGACTATTTCGCCGATGGTCTGACCGAAGACATCATCATAAGCCTTGCACACTATCGGGAGTTGTTCGTCATCGACCAACAGTCCGCGTTCGCCTTTCGTGAGCAGGGATCAGATGCAGAGAGTTTCGCCCGTGGCTTGAGCGTCGACTATCTAACCAAGGGTAGCGTTCGCAGATCCGGCAGCAAGATCAGAATCTCGATGCAGCTGATTGAAGTCGCAACAGGTAGAACGGTATGGGCGGACCGCATGGACCGGGAGTTCAGCGATCTTTTCGTAATGGAGGACGAGGTTGTGAGCAAGATTGCATCGAGCCTCGTCGACCATATCGAGGACGCAGGTCGCACCCGAGCCGCGAGCAAACTTCCCGAAGACATGACAGCCTTTGAGTATGTGCTCAAGGCGCGCAGAGACGCGCTTAGTTATGACGCTGAGGAGAACTTAACCGGGCGTCGTGGGCTGGAGGAGGCGATTGCACTTGATCCTGAATATGCCGGCGCATATGCATATCTCGCCTTGAGCTCTTTTATGGAGTTTGACTCGTCATGGTGCGAATCGCGGCGAGAAGCGCTTGAGCGCGGCGTCACGCTGGCTCGTAAAGCCGTTGCCCTGGATGAGTTTGACGCCAATGCCCAGGTGGCGATGGGTTGGGCATGTCTGCATCAGAAAAAATTCGATCTCGCCGAAGCCCACCTCGATCGAGCCATCGAATGCAATCCCAATCAGTATAACGCTTATTGCACAAAGAGCTGGCTGTTTGCGATGACGGGGCGGCCGTCCGAAGCGATGATCTGTGGTACGACTTCGTTTCGCCTCAACCCCTTGGCGCCGGATGACTGCTTGTGGTCATTCGTAGTCGCTCATTACGTGGAAAAGCGCTACCAGGAGGCGCTCGAGGTGCTGGAGCGCATGCATGACTCCAATGCCCAAACGGAAGCCTGGCGGGCGGCGTGTCTGGCCCAGTTGCAGCGAGATGACGAGGCGAGTGCGGCCGCTGCACGAGCCATCGAACTAGGCGGGGAACTCATCCGACATCAGGATTGGCTGCTGTCTTGGCCATTCAAAAACCAACGTGACCTGGAGCATCTGATCGATGGCTTATGCAAGTCGGGTGTGCTGGAAAGACCGACGGGTACCGACTATCTAACGTCGGCGAGTGCAACGGAAAAGCTAGGGTTGCGGGAACAAACGACGCCTCCCCACAAGTCGTCCGTTGCTGTGCCATCTAATCGATTGCCGCGAAAGCTAGCGGCCATCCTGTGTGCGGATGTTGTGGGTTACAGCCGTCTTATGGGCGCTGACGAGCCAGGCACCCTGGAACGACTCAAGATGTATCGAAGAGAGTTAATTGATCCTACGATCGCTTCGCATAACGGGCGTATCGTTAAGTTGATGGGTGATGGTGCGTTGGTCGAGTTTGGCAGTGTGGTGGACGCGCTTGCCTGTGCCGTAGAAATTCAAAGCGGTATGAAGGAACGTAACAAGGATGAGTCAGCGGAACAACGCATAGAGTTCCGCATTGGGATCAATCTCGGGGATGTGATGATCGAGGGGGATGACATTTACGGGGATGGGGTGAATGTCGCGGCGCGATTGGAAGGACTTGCTGATGAGAGCGGTATCTGCATTTCTGAATCTGTTCATATCGCAGTGGGCAACAAACTTTCTCTAGACTACGAGGATATTGGAGAGCAGTCGATTAAGAACATCGTCAAGCCAGTGCGTGCCTATCGAGTGGTGATTGAGTCGGAGAGGCCTAAGTCTTCCTCATCGAAAACGTCAGAGCTTGAACTCCCTGACAAGCCTTCGATTGCCGTACTTCCTTTTTCAAATATGAGTGGCGATCCCGAGCAAGAATATTTCAGTGATGGCATCACCGAAGGGATTATTCTCGGTTTATCGTGGTTCTCTTCGTTGAGGGTCGTGTCCCGTCATTCATCTTTTGCATTCAAAGGCGAAAACCTTGATGTGAAAGAGATCGGCAAGCAGTTGGGTGTTGGGTATGTGGTCGAAGGTAGCGTGCGCAAGACGCCGACCTTGGTGCGTATCACGGCGCAACTGGTTGATACCGGAACGGGCTCTCAGGTGTGGGGAAAACGTTTTGATTCCGATATTGAAAAGATTGTTTCGCTGGAGGACGAGCTAACCCGAACTATTGTCGCGACGGTAACTGGACGCATTGAAGCCGCTGGTCAAAAGACAGCAGTCCAAAAATCCGCCAAGGACCTGCGTAGTTACGACTATTTGATGCGTGGGATGTACCATTGTTATCGCTTTACTCGCGATGACAATCGAAAGGCCCGTGAGTTGCTGGAGCAATGCATCGATCTGGACCCCGACAACGCTAGGGCGCACCAGGAACTCTATTGGTGCAATATAACTGATTGGATGTCGAGATGGTCGAAGCGTCTCGACGAATCATTTGAACGTGCTCGATATCATGCTTCCAAGGCCCTCGAACTTGCCCCTGACGATTCCAACGCACAGGCGGCCTACGCTGAGTGTGCAATTTTTCGAAGGGCTTACGAAGAAGCCGAGTTACACGTCAATCGCGCCATCGAACTGAACCCCTATAATCCAGTCGCGCTTTCCGTGGCCTGCGATGTCCACATCGCCAAAGGAAATCTGGAGAAGGCGGTAGAACTAGCAGACACCTGCTTTCGGCTCGATCCGTATCATCCCTGGAGTTCCTGGGTTTTGGGAGCGGCTTATTTTGTGGCACGGCGTTACCAGGACGCGATCGATGCTTTCCTGACGATGCCGAATCCGGTTGACGAGGTCAACGGATGGCTCGCCGCAAGTTATCAATGTCTAGGTGATGCCGATAACGCCACAAAGCATATGCAGCGCTACCTGAAGATCGCCCATGAGAGCATGGTGAATCCCCCAATAACAGAGGGGGAGTGGCGGGAACAGTGGCAGCGTGTTCAACCTTACAACGAAGAAAGTACAGAGCACTTTTTTGGGGCGTTACTTAAAGCTGGATTAGCAGAACATGTTCAGTCGTCCACATCCAATACGTCTGCCGATCACCCATCCATTGCGGTATTGCTGTTCGAGAACTTAAGCGGCGACGCGGAGCAGGAGTATTTTGCCAAAGGCATGACGAATACCATCGCTACCGAGCTATCAAGAATTCGATCTCTGATCGTTAAATCAGCTTTTTCCTACAAGGGCGATGGACTATCGGCACAGCACGTCGCGGAGGAAATGGGTGTGGACTACCTACTCAGGGGAACCGTTCAAAGGCAAGGTGATCGGGTGCGAGTGGCTGCGGAGTTTGTCGATGGCGAGACCGGTGTTAACAAGTGGTCCGAGCGTTTCGACCGTCGGGGCAAAGATATTCTAGAAATTCAAGACGACATTGCTCAGGCGATCGTAGCAACCCTTTGGGGATACAAAGGAAGACTTCAGGAAGTGGAGTTCCAGCGTAGGGCTCATAAAGCAACGCGAGATTTACAAGCCTACGATTTCGTTTTGCGTGGTGTGGCGCACAAGGATCGATTTACTAAAGAAGACAACGTCAAGGCGCATGCTTGCTTCAGCAAAGCGCGCAAACTCGACCCCAGCTATGCCGACGCTGCTTCATGGCTCTCGTGGATTCACACGATGGACGCCATGATGGGTTGGTCCGAAGATCACTCAGCTTCTTTGCGGCAAGCGATAGACGTCGCCAAGCAAGCGATCGAACTTGATAGGTATTCTGATCTGAGCCATTGGGCGCTCGCGGCCGCCTATTTGGCCAGTAGGCAGCACGATCGAGCCCTTGCGGCCTACGACGCAGCGTTGGAGCTAAATCCCAATAACGCGGACATCTTGGCGGATAGGGCAGAGGCTCTGTACACGAGCGGTAAGGCCGACGAAGCGATCACCTGTGTTCGGCAAGCGATGCAACTCAACCCATATCATCCCGAGTGGTATCTGTGGAACCTCGGCATCGCGTATTACGTGGCCAGGCAATACACCGATGCGGTTCAAACGCTTAATCAGATGACTAACCACAATCTTGACAGTCGGCTTTACCTCGCGGCCAGTTACGCCCAATTAGGACAAATCAAGGAGGCCGAGGCGGAAACGCGGTGGATTCTCGAAATTGATTCTGGGTTTACGCTGCAGAAGCTCTCCCATACCCACATGTACAAGAATCCGGTTGATATCGAGCATTTGCTCGACGGTCTACGCAAGGCTGGGCTGGCAGAACAAACGGATACGGGATCCGAGCCCATGCAAACTCTGGATAAACCATCCATCGCCGTACTTCCTTTCACTAACATCAGCGGTGATCCCGATCAGTACTTCAGTGATGGGATAACCGATGACATTGTTACTAACCTGTCACGGTTTCGCGATCTGATCGTCATCGCAAGCCATTCATCCTTCGCGTACAAAGGCAAGGTTGTGAACATAAAAGACGTGAGCCAAGAACTAGGCGTTCGCTATGTTCTCGAGGGCAGTGTTCAAAAGTCAAACGACCGGGTGAGGATCAACGCGCAGCTTATCGATGGTTCTACGGGCAGTCACCTGTGGGCAGAACGCTACGACCGGCGGCTGGACGATATCTTCAAGGTGCAAGATGAAGTGGTAGAGATGATCGTCGGCACGCTTGCGTCTGGTTATGGCGGGCGATTGCGCAAAGCATGGCAACGTCAGGCACAAGGAACAAGAGCGCAGAATGCTCAGGCTTTCGATTATTTTATGCGCGGCATAGATTCGGTTAATCACTTCACCAGCAAAACTAACCGGCGCGGGAGAGAATTCTTCGAGCAGGCGATCGAACTCGATCCCAACTATGCAAAAGCCTATGGGAAGCTTGCCTGGACGCACCTTCTTGACGCCACCGAGGGGTGGACCGAAGACTATGAAGGTTCGATAGAGAAGGGCCGAATGTTCGCGACCAAGGGAATCGAGAACGACGACGGCGAGTCCTGGGCCCACTGGGCACTGGCTGCGTACTACGCATATATGTCGCGTCATGATCTTTCCCAGTCGGAGTTCGAAAAGGCAGTCGAACTAAATCCCAATGATGCCGATGTACTGACCGATGTCGGTTTCTATCTGAGCTACGCCGGCAAAGCGGAGGAGGGTCTTGAGATTGCTCGCAAGGCCATGCGACTCAATCCGCACTATCCCGAATATTACGCGGCGCAGTTAATCCAAATTTACTTTGATGCTCGTCAATACGAGGATGCGATTGCCACCTCTGAGAGCCTGCGCAGTTTTGAGACAACTTTACAATGTTTATATCTAGCGGCTAGTCACGGCGCGTTGGGGCATACCAGCGAAGCACAGAAAGCAATAGAGCGGGTTCTGACACTCGACTCACAGGCCACGATTCAAAAGTGGACAGATGTCAAAATGGCCCCCTATAAGAACCAGGAGGATCTGGAACATCTCCGCGAAAATCTCCGCAAGGCGGGGTTGCCGGAGTAAAGGAATATGGAAGCTGAACGACTCCCTCGCAAACTCGCCGCCATTTTGTATACGGACGTAGTCGGTTATAGCCGTCTGATGGGCGAAGACGAGTCAGGTACCCTGGCTCGGCTCAAAGCACACCGCAAGGAACTCATCGATCCGACCATCGCGTCGCACCGTGGGCGTATGGTGAAGCTCATGGGAGATGGGGCGCTGGTGGAGTTTGCCAGTGTGGTGGATGCGCTTGCCTGTGCGGTGGATGTCCAAAGGAGTATGAACGAACGTAACAAGAATGAGTCGGCGGAACAGCGCATCGAGTTTCGCATGGGTATCAACTTAGGCGATGTCATCGTCGATGAGGATGACATCTACGGTGAGGGCGTGAATGTAGCGGCGCGATTGGAAGGCCTTGCTGATCCAGGCGGTATTTGCATTTCTGAATCTGTTCATACGGCGGCGGGTAACAAGCTCTCCCTAGATTACGAGGACATCGGCGAGCAGTTGGTTAAGAACATCGAAGTACCCGTGCGTGCCTATCGGATACGCATGGAATCAAAGGAAGAGCAGAAAGTGATCTCATCGGATAAGCCGGCGCTGGAACTCCCCGATAAACCCTCTATTGCTGTGTTGCCTTTTAGCAATATGAGTGGTGATCCCGAGCAGGAGTATTTTAGTGACGGCATCACTGAAGATCTGATTACCGCACTTTCAAGGATACGTAGCTTTTTTGTGATCGCGCGTAACACCACCTTTACCTACAAAGACAAATCTGTGTCGGTGCAACAGGTAGCGCAAGAGCTCGGCGTGCGCTATGTGCTCGAGGGCAGCGTTCGAAAAGGCGGGACAAGGGTGCGGATCTCAGTGCAGCTCGTGGATACCCAGACCGGTAGTCATGTGTGGGCGGAGCGGTACGATCGTGTGCTCGACGATTTTTTTGTCCTACAAGATGAGCTAACCGAGACGATCGTGGGTGTGATCGAGCCGGAACTGAGCATCGCGGAACGAGAACGGGCAAAGCGCAAGGCACCTGAAAGCTTAGATGCGTGGGATCTCTACCAACGCGGTCTGTGGTATCTGTATCAATTCAGTCAAACGGACAACATGGAAGCCCGCGGCCTTTTGGAACAAGCGATTCGACTGGATCCCACGCTGGCGGGTGCTCACGCCGGTCTGGCCCATGTAGGCTATTGGGATGTGCTTTTTGGCTACAGTGACAATCCCGCAAAGACCCTCGACGCCGCAGTTGAGGCCGCGCGGAAGGCCACGGCATTGGATCCTAAAGACCCGATGGGGCACTGGGCCTTGGGGAGTCTTCATCTGCTAAAAGGTGAGCCCGAGGAAGCGATCGCGCAATTGGAAACGGCCATTGCGTTCAACCCAAGTTATGCACACGCCCATTATCGCCTCGGGTTTGCCCTGTGGATAATGGGTCGCTATGAAGAGGCGCTTGCGCAGATCGACAATGCCATTCGCTTGAGTCCCAACGATCCCGCGTCGTGGACATTCTTCGCCGGCCGATCGCTGACACTAATTCTGCTGGAGCGTTACGAAGAGGCCGTGGAGTGGGCGAGAAAGTCGATCAGGCAACCCAAGTGTGAATTCTGGTCGCACGCTATTCTGGCATCGGCGTTAGCGCATCTGGGCAAGGTGGACGAGGCGCGAACTGAGATGGATGAAACGCTGCGGATGAACAAGAAATTTTCGCCTGAGCTTGTTCGGCAGATGTTCCGCTTTAAGCGAGAGCAGGATCTGGAGCGCTTCCTCGCGGGCCTACACAAGGCGGGTCTCACCGAATAAGAACATATGGAACCCGAGCGGTTGCAACGCAAGTTAGCGGCCATCCTACACGCAGATGTCGTGGGATATAGCCGTCTAATGGGCGAAGACGAGTCAGGTACGCTGGCTCGGCTTAAGGCCCACCGCGAGGAACTTATTGACCCGACTATCGCTTCGCACCACGGGCGCATGGTGAAGCTCATGGGAGATGGAGCACTCATTGAGTTTGCCAGTGTAGTCGATGCGCTCGCCTGTGCCGTTGAAGTTCAGCGTGGCATGAGCGAACGCAATCAAAGCGAACCTCAAGAGCAACGCATTGAATTTCGTATAGGGATCAACCTAGGCGACATCATCATAGACGGGGATGACATCTACGGAGATGGGGTGAATGTAGCGGCGCGACTAGAGGGGCTTGCTGATCCCGCTGGGATCTGCATTTCAGAGTCAGTACGAACGGCAGTAGGTAACAAGCTCCCGCTCGATTACGAGTTCATGGGCGAACAACAGGTCAAGAACATTGCCGACGCGGTACGATCCTATCGGGTTGTACTGGACTCACAGAAAAGGACCCCAGAGACCTCGGCGGCGAAACCAAAACTGGAACCGCCAGACAAACCATCGATCGCGGTTCTCCCCTTCACCAATATGAGCCATGATCCGGAGCAAGAGTATTTTGCCGATGGCATTGTCGAGGACATCATCACAGAACTATCGCTTGAGCCGGATCTCTTTGTCATTGCCCGTAACTCAAGCTTCGCCTACAAGGGGAAGTCGGTGGACATTCGGCAGATCGCGCGGGAACTTGGTGTGCGCTATGTGTTGGAAGGTAGCGTACGTAAGGCGGGTAACCGGATACGGCTCAATGCGCAGTTGATCGATGCTGAGACTAATCATCATATATGGGCCGAGCGCTATGATCGCGCCATGGAGGACGTCTTCGAGATCCAGGACGAGCTGACCAACACCATACAAAACACATTGCTGCAGAAGGTTCGGGACACCAGTATTGAGCGTGCCCTGCGCCGGGCGCCGCGGGACCTGGACGCCTACGATCACATGTTGCGCGGTTTTGGATCGTTTCTCCGTTTCGACAAAACTCACAACATCGAAGCCATACGCGAGGCCGAGGCGGCGCTCGCTATCGATCCTGATTACGCGCGTGCACACACGATGCTGGCCTGGGCTCACCTCTATTCAGTGATGTCAGCATGGACGGACGATGCGGAGAAGGCCCTTGAGCTGGGCTATCAGGCGGCCCTCAAAGGTGTCGCTGCGGACGGACAGGATTACTGGGGTTACACCGCCCTCGGTTTTGCCGAGCTCTGCATGCATCACAACGACCGAGCCCTTGCCGCTGTTGATCGGGCGGTCGCACTTAATCCGAATAACGCCGAAGCGCACGCCGTTCGAGGAACGGTGCTCAATTTCCTCGGTCGTCCTGAAGAGGGACTAGCGGAGTTAGAGCTCGCCATGCGGCATAATCCACATTATCCCGATTGGTATCTGACTCCGGTTGGGCGCGCCTACTATTTGCTGGGGCGCTACGATGAAGGTATTCCCTATCTCGAGCGGCTGGTGAACGTCAGTCCGGAATTTGTGCCGTCACGCGCTATACTGGCGGCCAGTTACATGGCTGTAGGACGCTCCGAGGACGCTCGAGCGCAAGTAACGGAGCTGTTGCAGGTGAACCCTACCCTTACCAGTGCACAGCTACGCACCATGGTGCCATTTAGTAAGGAAGAGGATCTCGATCGCTATTTAAATCTGTTGCGACAAGCAGGACTTCCGGAATAGAGCTCGATGGAATCCGAGCCGTTAACACGCAAGCTTGCTGCCATCCTACACGCCGATGTGGTGGGCTATAGCCGCATGATGGGGGAGGATGAGTCAGGCACGCTGGCCCGACTCAAAGCACACCGCAAGGAGTTCATCGATCCCACGATCGCCTCACACCATGGGCGCATGGTGAAGCTCATGGGCGATGGGGCGCTCATTGAGTTTGCCAGTGTGGTGGATGCGCTCGCCTGTGCCGTTGAGGTGCAGCGTGGGATGACCGAACGCAATAAAGATGAGCCTGAAGACCGTCGCATCGAGTTTCGCATCGGGATCAATCTGGGTGATGTGATCGTCGAGGGAGACGACATCTATGGTGATGGGGTGAATGTAGCGGCGCGGCTGGAGAGTTTGGCCGAGCCTGGTGGTATTTGCATCTCTGAGTCGGTCTACACAGCGGTTAGTAAGAAATTGCCCGTCGACTATGAGTTCATGGGCGAACAACAGGTGAAGAACATCGAGCAACCTGTGCGCACCTATCACGCACGGGTGCGGGCTGGGGCGGAGCTGCCGAAGACCAGTGCTGTTGCCGGGTCGAAAAGAATACCGAGAACTCGACTGGCTGCGATCGCCGCTGTAGTGGTTATTGCTGTGGTTGGCATTGGGCTAGCCTGGCTTAAGCCGTGGCAACCGGATACGGAACCGGCTTCGGTCGAGCGCATGGCGTTTCCCTTGCCGGAAAAACCTTCAATTGTTGTCCTTCCGTTTGACAATCTCTCCGGAGATCCCGAGCAAGAATATTTCGTCGATGGGTTAACTGAAGACATCATTACCGATCTTACCCGCTATCCCGATTTCTTTGTCATCGCCCGTCACTCAAGCTTTGCTTACAAAAACAAAGCCGTTAAAGCACAACAAGTCGCCGAGGAACTCGGGGTGCAATACCTGGTTGAAGGCAGTATCCAACGTACGTCCAAGCAATTCAGAATTACCGCTCAGCTGATCGATGCGCTT
>JAOTYS010000207.1 GCA_029861795.1 Gammaproteobacteria bacterium
CTCCATGCGCCAC
Organism: Gammaproteobacteria bacterium; assembly: GCA_029861795.1. Next base: position 14 of record JAOTYS010000207.1, read on the forward strand.
TTTTGTAACTCCGGATCCATCCCAATGGTGAAAACCGCATCGGCAAACTCACCTGCAATTTGGCAAGTCTTGGGGCCAGCTACCGCAACATATACCGGTACTGACTGCCCCACCCACTTGGAATTCCGGATCCATTCGGAGTGCCAACTTCCTCCCTGCCATGTTCCCTCACGACCCGCTGAATAGTCCTGAATAAACTTCACTGCCTCCCGCAGCTCGGTCATCAGCACGCCCTTCTTTAGGTATTGACCATAGGGCCCGCCCGCGCCGATCCCCACGAACGCGCGATTATCGGTGAGTTCCCGCAGTGAGGCAGTGGCATTGGCGATGGCCCCGGGATGATAGGTAGCGGGGTTGGTCACACCGTGACCAATGTGGATGCGACCTGTACCGAGCGCCGCCACAGTCATCATCACGTTCACTTCCTGCCCCAACGCGCCCATGTCTATCATGGTGGCGTGGGCGTAACCGAGCTCCTCGGCCCTGCAGCAATACTCGGCGATGTTATGAACGTCTTGATCCTGACCGAAACCCACTCCGAACTGTAGGCTCAATGCGCCTCCTTCTGATCATTTGCTCAAATAGAATTTATGGGACCAACTGTATCACGCCGTGCCTGTGCCATCAGCGCGGGTTGTTAGCCTCAGAGCTATGCCGCTGTCCCGCAGATAGGCAAACGCTCTCGTCAACGACGGCCTTTGTACAAAGCTCACCAAGTCCTCGGGTGTGTCGATATCCAGTGACAGTCCTGGTTGGCTAACAATGCGCGGTTCGATGCCTAACTGGCGGGCGCGCTTCAGGTGGGGTAAGAAGCTATTATCACCAAAACAAAGGGGTAAAATATCAGGGGGCGAGCACACCACAGCGTTCGATCCGAGCTCGTTGTGCGCGGGCGCAATGGTGATGGCCGGGGCAGACGCATGGGCTTGCAATAGAGCATTGATTTCTGCAGACGTTGCTAAAGGTACGTCCGCCGGGATTGTGATCATGCCGTGAACCCCCTCCGCCACCAGTGTCTTAGCCGCAAGCGTAACTGCCGCTGTTTGACCCTGGTTTTCGCTTTCTGTGAGCGTTCTTGCTGCAAACCGCTGCCCTAAGTTGCAAACGTGCTGGTCCTTGGTGACCAACAGTACCCCTGAAAGTCTGCGCACCGCTGACAGCACCTCCAACACATCCTCGAGCATGGCACGAAACAAAGATTGGCGCTCGGTGGGAGATAGCACCGGAGACAGACGCCCCTTAGCACCCTCAATATCCTTCACCGGTAACACCGCCCAGATGTCGCCATCCGTTGACGGGCCGCGAGTTTGGTCGCGTCTATTGTCATCCTGAATGATCAATGCTTACTCTCCAAACTAGTCGGGCACACTACAATAGATCGATTAAGGAATCGACGGGGTCAGGTCAGATTGAAAACGGAAAAATAAGGATTCACTTTTTCAATAGGACCTGACCCCACGGAATTCGGTATGATGTCAAGCTCAACGTCACCTTAACGATGTAAAAGACGTGGCAAACACTATCAACAGCTCCTCAACTATTACCGGCGGTTGTCTTTGTGGGGCAGTGCGTTACCAGGTGCACCAAAAGCCGAGTACAGTCATTGCCTGTCACTGCACCCAGTGCCGCCGCATGACGGGCCATTATATGGCGGCGACCTTTACGCCGAAAAACCAAATCGAGATGGTGCAGGACGAGGGACTTAAGTGGTATCGCTCCTCTGATATTGCCCAACGAGGTTTTTGCCAACAGTGCGGTTCGACCCTTTTCTGGAATGGTGATACTTGGGACGAAATGGGAATCGCGGCCGGTACCCTTGATGATGACCAAGGAATCAGGCTAAGCGGACATGTGTATGTAGCGAGTAAAGGCGACTACTACGATCTAGACGACGGTCTGCCCCAATATCAATCAGATGAAGATGTACCTGACGGATAGAAATCGATTTTGAGCGATGCGGTCAGGCCCATAGCTATCCCACAAAAATGAGATAGATTGGGTCAAAACGTTGACGGCGAAGCAATTCGCGCTGTGAACCGCAGGATGGACAATCGGTCATTCCTCTGCTTTGTCATTCTCCAAAGCGCGCAGCGCTTATCCGGAATCCAGGGGATTTCAATGATTTGCTGGATGCCGGATAACGCCCGCTGCGTTTCCGGCATGACGCTAGTGAGTTTATGGGACAACAGCGCGTTAGGCCCAACTGAAAATGAACCATTGTTTTCTGTTATCAATCGAACCTGTCTCCACATGACCCTGTGACGTCGTCGTTTTTCGAGAGTTAACCGTTTCGATAAAGATAACTATAGGCATTGATGGCCGGGACACCCCCAAGATGCGCATATAGCACTCTGGCACCCGACGGAAAGAAACCTTTCCGAACCAAATCAATCATACCTTGCATCGATTTACCCTCATACACCGGGTCGGTCATCATCCCCTCAAGGCGCGCAGCCAAACGGATTGCATCATTGGTCTCATCCGAAGGCACGCCATAGCATGGGTAGCCATAGTCTTCATTGAGTACGACATCATCCGCGGTGATCTGTTGGCCGAGATCGATGGATTTTGCGGTGTTTTGCGCGATCCGTAGGATTTGCGCGTGTGTCTGTTTCGGAGTACACGACGCGTCGATACCGATCACGTTGCGTGCTCGACCATCGGGCGCAAACCCCACTACCATCCCGGCCTGCGTTGATCCCGTAACCGAGCAGACGACGACGTAATCAAATTTGAATCCGAGCGCATTTTCTTGCTGACGAACTTCATCGGCAAAATCGGCAAAACCCAAACCGCCAAGCGGATGATCCGAGGCGCCGGCGGGAATGGCATAGGGTTTACCCCCTTTTGCCTTAACGTCCTCCAGTGCCTTCTCCCAGCTTTCTCGTATGCCGATGTCAAAGCCTTGGTCCACTAATTCAATCTCAGCTCCCATCACTCGAGACATCAGAATATTGCCGACCCGATCATAAACGGCGTCGCTAAAAGGCACCCAACTTTCCTGAACTAGCCGACACTTCATACCGATCTTGGCCGCCACAGCGGCTACCTGTCGGGTATGGTTTGACTGCACCCCGCCAATGGTGACCATCGTGTCGCACCCCTGAGCTATCGCCTCGGGTACAAGAAATTCAAGCTTTCTGACTTTGTTCCCCCCAAACGCTAGACCGCTGTTGCAGTCTTCGCGTTTTGCGTAAAGCTCAACCCCGCCGCCCAAGTGTGCGGACAAACGTTCCAGCTTCTCAATGGGGGTGGGGCCAAAGGTGAGCTGATAACGGGGATACTTTGCTTCGATGTCTAACACGCGTTTTCCTCCAGCGGCTCGGGCATCACAACTAGTTACGATTGGTAAGCTTTCAAATAAGCTTTTTTCGCCAGTTGAAAACACTCAGGCGGGGCTCTCAGAATTCCGGCTCCAATCTGACCCACGCCGCCTTTTCCTGCGAGTCCGGCATCGATCACTGGCACAACGCCGGTCTCAACCACACGAAAGATATCGATGCCCGTCGGCGTACCACGATATTTGAAGAAGGGTATGCGGTAATGCTCGCTTTCGCCGACAGTAATGACATACATAGATTCATTTAACTCCGCCATGGCTTCAGGGGATCCTCCTTGATAGGCCTGCAACGGAAATGCCGCAGCTTGGGCAAATCCTCCGAGGCCTACGGTCTCCGTAATGTGGCTTTCCCCACCGACCCACTCCAGGTCCTCGCGGGCAAAGCCGTCGAACAATTTCACGTCATCGGCGATGGCTGGCGGACCGCGAAACCAGCCATCCAGACCGCTCACGCGAATCGCAAAGTCCTGACAGCTAATGGTCATCGCACTGACGACACTAGATCCTGTCACTCCATGGGCGCCATCGGCGGTCGCTTTGGCTGCCGCCATGGAGAGCCGCAGGAAAAAATAATCGCTCTGCTGTAAGAAGGCGAGGGCCTGCTTAACTTTGTCACCGTGTTGCGCGTAAAGGTCGAGTAAATGAGGTGTTAATTCCCGGCCAAACAGCAGCGTTGCCGCGGTATTTCGGCTGTGCATCTCATCGCCCATATGCAGCGCACGCTTGATCATGGGTTTCAATGCAATTCCGGATGCAGCACGCACCGCGTCGGCAATAACCGGACCGATCACATCTCTTATGAAGTCCAAGCCATTACGAACTTCGTCATCATACACGCCATAGTTGAGTCGTCGTCTGGATTCACCTTCATAAAAATTACAAAAACCGCGGTTGCCAAAGGTCCGATTCTCCACCACAAACACGGGCATAGAAGCCGTGTAAATTCCAGCAACGGAACCCACACAGCCGTGTTCGTGACAGGCACCGATCTCGATCTCTCCTAAGGCAAACTTTGCTTGCGCATCTTCGGCATCTTTGGCTAATCCCTCGTAGATCGCCCCATGGATGAGCGCGTTGCGCTGCCCCCCCATATAGTCCGGCCACTCAAGCGGTGCGCCGGAGGTCAGTATCTTGTTTGCCGTCATGCCGGGGACCACCTCCCCCGCCGGAGAAACGTCTGCCAACACAGGATCAGCATCATTGAGCCGCCGGAGGGTTTCCGAATTAGCTGATTGGCGTAATTGTTCCATCGAGACAGGTTCTCGTTTGCCTCAATAATGGTCGCCTGTGATCGAATCATTCACCATAAGCGCAGATAGCGCTTTCGTTCCCACGGCGTCACTTCCAAACAGAATTCGTTCCATTCTCTGCGTTTGTACTTTAAGAATGTCTTGTGAAATGCCTCGCCGAAGACTTCTTTCGCGAGCTCATCGTTCTCAAACTCCTCCAACGCGTGGCCAAACGTTCTGGGCAAACGATGTATATCTGCTTGCTCAAGCTCCTCCTCGGTCTTGCTGTATGTATCGAACTCCACCGCTTCCCCGGGATCGAGTTTCTCTCGGATTCCTGCGAGCCCCGCGGCAAGTGTCATGGCGGCGCCTAAATAAAAGTTACAGGTGCTATCAGCCTGGCGCACCTCCAGGCAAAATCGATTCGTTGGCAAACGGCAGATCAAGGTGCGATTGTTGTGGCCATAAGCCCTATACACCGGCGCCCACGACATTTCCTGCATGCGACCGTAGGGCTCCATGCGTTTGTAGGAGTTCACCGTGGGACACACCACAGCAGTAATGGCCCCGGCGTGACGCAGCATGCCTGCGGTAAAATGGTAAGCAAGTTCGCTATAGCCTCGACGATTGCGACTTTTCTCTTTGTTCTCTGCCTGAAATAAATTGCGGCGGGTCTTTCTATCGGCGAGGCTCACGTTGAGATGGGCGCCGGATCCAAATGCGTCGGACCAGGGCTTAGGCATAAAGGTTGCGATGCAGCCGATGCTTCGTGCTACGTGCTTGGACATTAACCGAAAGATCAACATCCGATCCGCCATAGTTAATACATCTGTGTAGCCAAAATCGAATTCGTACTGACCATCGCCCCCTTCGTGATCGAAGGAATAGACATCCCAACCCAGCTCGTTCAAATACTGCACCATGGGCTCCAGGAACGCATCGGCCTGCATGGTCGTTTCCAAGTCGTAGCCACGAGTGGGATCGTTTTCCATATCGTCGGCAACAAAAGGCAGCCACTCGTCGTTGTTCTCGCGCAGCACATAAACTTCCGGCTCCACCCCCATGTTCATAACAAGCCCTAGCTCCTCCGCCGCTTGAATTTGTTGCTTGAGCACGTGACGACAATCGTGGTCGTAAGGTTTGTCATGAAAGTACAGATCGCTTGCCGCGATTGCGTAACGACGATCCCAAGGCAACACCACAAATGTCGACGGATCAGGGATACTGACACACTCATCCTCATTAGGGCCTAACTCACCCATACCCTCCAACGCACCCACGGTATAGAGCTCAGAGCCTTTTACCATCTCATCAAAATGCTCAATGGGTACTGCTTTCGACTTGGGCACACCATGAATATCCACGTAAGCACCAAACAAGTACCTAACACCCGCGCCAACGAGCCGTTGTTTGATCGCATCAAGATCCGACATGTTTTATCTCCCGGTAGCGCTTTGTGTGTGTACGCTTAGGGTTGTTTCAATCCCGTAACAACACAATGTCATTGGTCTGAACATTTATCTCGACGGTGTCACCGGGTTGAGTCGAATTTTCCACCGGAATGCGCAGCAGCAAATCCGTGTCTCGATTGGTTCCAGCGAGCGCACGACAACGACGATGGGCACCCTGGAACACAGCCTCTGTGATCACGACCTCCCCCAATGCAATACCATTGTTGTCATCGGTGGCGCCAAGCTTGATGTGCTCAGGGCGAATTGAAAGGTGTACGGTATCTCCAGCGTGTGGTTCCCCCTTAACTTCTATGTCACCCAGCTTGGTCGAGACTTGTACGCGACCATTGCGCGTCGCTGCGATAGTTCCTTCGAGAATATTGCTCTCACCCATAAATGTCGCAGTAAACAGACTCGCAGGTTTCAGATAAATCCGGTCTGGCGGACCGTTATCCTCAATCTTGCCGTGGTTCAACACCACTATGGTGTCCGCAATACTCATGGCTTCGTCTTGGTCGTGCGTTACATGCACAAAGGTGGTTCCCAATTGCTTCTGAATATGCACGAGCTCTTCCTGCATCTGCCGACGCAGGTTCAAGTCCAATGCACCCAACGGCTCATCGAGCAGCAATACCGTCGGCTCCACTGCGATGGCGCGGGCTAGAGCGACACGTTGGCGCTGACCGCCGGATAGCTGATCAATGGAACGATCACCAAAGCCTTCTAGACCGACTAGTCGCAACGCCTGCTCTGCGCGGCGGCGCCTCTCGTCCGTAGGGACTTTGCGCATCGCAAGTCCAAAACTCACATTCGAAGCCACGCTCATATGTGGAAAAAGCGCGTAGTCTTGAAACACGGTTACTGTAGGACGAAGTGCCGGCGGAACGTGGGTGACGTCAGCGCCGTCGATCAATACCTCGCCCGAACTCGGTGTCGCAAATCCGCCTAGCATCGACAAGATAGTCGTCTTGCCACTGCCTGAAGGCCCAAGCAATACCACAAACTCTCCGCGTGCAATGGAAAGATTCACGGAATCCACCGCTACGACATTTCCATATGTCTTGCGTATCGATTTAAGTTCAACCAGAGTATCAACCATCGTTGCCCTTGCGTCTGGTACTTAGAATGATGGCGATTAACACCATGGTAATGGATATTGCAAACACCACCGTCCCGGCTGCATTCACCTCAGGAGTGAGCCCAGCGCGAAGCATCTCAAAGATAGTCACCGGCAAAGTGACATCAAAACGGCTCAGCAGAAACGCAATAATGAACTCATCCCAAGAAAGCGTTGCAGCGATGCAAAATGCCGCGAATAGTGCGGGGCGCATGATGGGTGCAGTGATCAAAACAAGGGTTTGCAGATCGGTGGCGCCAAGATCGTGGGCGGCTCGCTCAATGTTCTTTTGATGATCCCCATCTGCGAAAAAATGATGGCGAAACACAGCGGCAGATTAATGATCACATGGCCGATACCTACAGCAAACAGTGATCTCGAGATGCCGAGCAAATTGAACGTAATTAGTAAACCCATACCTATAATCAGATATGAGACTGTGATCGGCGCCATCAACAAGTAACGTGCCCCTCCAGCAAACCTAATATCCTTGCGCGCCAAGGTATGGGCTGCGAGGAAACCAAGCAGAGTTGTGACTATGGACGACAGTGTCGCCACAACTAACGAATTGAGCAAAGCCTCCATCAAACGACGGTTATCGAACATCCGCTCGTACCATTGTAAGCTCGGACCTTGAAATGGAGGCACAGGTAGTAAGCCGTCTTGAAAAGAAAACAACACCAGTACGACCACTGGCAGATAGATAAACACAAACGCCAGTGTCACATAGAGCCCGGATGGGGCTTGTCGTAGCCAAGACATGCTACACGCGATCCATCTTGAGATACTTAGCGAACACAAAATAGGTGATCGTCACCACGACCATCAAGGTCATGCTCATCACCGACGCCATGGGAAAATTCGCCGCGCGACCCACTTGCAGCATAATGGCCT
>JAOTYS010000715.1 GCA_029861795.1 Gammaproteobacteria bacterium
GCAAGGGATTACCCGCTGTATGATGAGCCCATTGTGATCCCCCCACGCGAGATCCTGTCGTAACTTCAATCGAGTCTGTGTAAGCCAGCGCATTTCTCCAGCGTTGTTTCGCCCAAATAGCGGGGAGTGCCATAGACATCCCTTCGCTCAGCGAGCTGCGCATTTTTTTAGTGGTACCTGACCACCCTCCATAGGTCCAGCTAATAAAGTGACCTACTTCGTGGGCAATAATTGAATACGACGCGGAAAATTCCTGTCCAACAAATTGAGGCGAATTGGCATTACCAATGGAATTGAACAGAAATACGACTCGAGGCTTGGCGACGCCAGGAAACCAAGCTGATGGAACGTTGTTATTGCGCGAGCAACCGTGCAACGGGGTGGCACCGCTGCACCAATCACTTTCGCTGGCGGAGTCGCCATTGACGATAATCTCCACATTGACATCGCGATTGGCATCGACCGGGTAATAATAACCATAGTTTGTGCCCGGCTTACGGCCCCAGTTATCAAGCTGCGTTTTCAGTCTTTGCGCCCACACATAAGTGCTCTGTTCGTTGAAACGGAATGTTGAGTCACTCACATTCGATGACTGGGGCATTTGTTGGAAAATCGTAAGCTGACTTAGGTCATCACAAGGTGCAAGCGTCATAGTCGAACTGAATATAGGCGCCGTACTCGTACCTCCCCTCAGGCGTGCATTCCACATCCGGGCACGTCCGGAGCCGAGCCGTTGTAATCGAACCAGACAAGTGGAACCGTATGGCTCTGGATTGACATTGATTGTTGTCGAGCGATTCGGTGGATTTTGGGCTGTGGCGGCGGTGGCGTTTTTTATTCCGTCCGGGTGTCTCATGTAGCGTACCGAAACGGGCTCTGCGGCCAATGAAATCAAATCGTGGTCCGCAACAACATCGCCGTTATCAGCTCCTATTAGAATCTCCCGATCTACACCGAGTCCCAAGCTATGAGTGACGTTAACTTTCCAAAGTAATTGCTTTAAGCGTCCACTGACTGTCAGTTGTGCCTCACCCTGGAGATCCGAACCAAGTTTGGAGCCTTCAAGGGAGCGACGCACGTGATCTTTGGCGGTATCTATCGCGGCTTTTTCAGGAATCCGCGGTTTGACATTTTTTGGTAAGTCTCGATCAGACCAGGGCGATCCTGAGATGCCATTGAATGCACCTTCTTCATCAAAAAAAGCGGCGAATGAGCCGTCGAGCACTGGTAAGCCCTTGTAATGTTGCTGGAATGTCAGGCGTTGACTTGCCTGCCCGCGTACCTCGCTGACGATAGTCTCCGGGCTGATCGCGTCCACTTGTTTATCCAGTCCAAACAGGGTCGCGTGCTCGGCAAAAAATGTTCGAACAACCCGTTCCGCCTCTTCACTGCTGCCTGGGCGCTCAAGGCTTATGCCCGAAAGCGATAGATCGTATGCAGAGCGAATACGTCTACCGTCAATATGCACAGTTGATGTTGGAGAAATTAAGTCGGACCGATCCATTGCATCAGCGAGAGAAGGGTCTACACTCTTACGGCTGAGTTCACGCAAAAGTGCCTTTACCTCTTCTAACTCGGCTGAATTGGTGTCAGCGGAACTCGAAGGAGATTTTGATTCATATTGAGACTGTTCCTTGTCCTGATCTTGCGCACCAAAACTTAGTGAGCACATAGCTAACAAGGCGCACAATAGTGGGACCTGGAATGCAACCCGGCCACTTCGCATTAACATTATGATTCTCCCTTCCGGTTGTCACACCAGATACACAATGTATAAGAAGTATAGTTCACCTAATAAAAAGTTTCGTAATCGAGGGCTCGTAATGACCGAAGCAAGGGCACCAACCGAATTGTTAGTGTCCCGCTGCAGGAGATTTCAAGGTTTGTGGGTGTCTTCTATTTTATTTTTTTGGGCCATCGCACGAGTCACCTTCACCCATTGCCCTGTATCTTCGGGCATCATAGATACGCACAAGAGAAAGGAAAACCCAGCCATGAACACCACGAACAAGCGCCGCACGATGACCATGCTCTGCCTGGCCACCCTATTTGTTTCTACGGGCACACTTGCGAGCGATCCTTCCGCGTGTACCCCCTCCAAATGGGGCCCGGACGATCAAATCGGGGCAGCCAACCTGGTGACGCCCGAGCGCA
>JAOTYS010000208.1 GCA_029861795.1 Gammaproteobacteria bacterium
TGCCGAGGACGGCGACGAGGGCATGCCTATCGAATGGCGTTTCATCGACCTGGTCACGCCCGAAGCCTACGCCGTGATGGCCAGAGGCTGGGTAAACCAGGGCGTCCAGGCCGTCGGCGGTTGTTGTGGCCTCGGCGTCGAGCACATCGCCGCGCTGAAACGCGCGCTACCCGGCCGCTTGCCCGGCTAGACGGGGCCGAACCGCTTAAAAGAGCGATTGTCGGGTCCCTGGTCCATGTGGGATAAATGGCGCGAACACGTTCGTTCAATCACCTGTTAGATTTGCACTGACCGTCTCAGCACATCTTAGTAGCGCGCAACGTCTCCGACGGTGAGCGTGAGTGGACCACCATGTCATGGGGTCTACTTCCCTTCTGGGCCAAAGATCTAAAGGTCAACAAGCCCATCAACGCCAGGGGCTGAGACCGTCCACGAGAAGCCCTGCTTCCGCGAAGCGCTTAAGCATCGCCGCTGTCTCGTTGCTGCTGACGGTTACGATGAGTGGCAAAAGACAGAGAGCGGCAAGCAGCCCTACTACATCACCTTAAAGCAGGACAAGCCTTTCATGTTTGCGGGACTGTGGGAGAAGTGGAAGTCCAAAGCGGATCAGACCGAGCCCATTGAGACGTGTTGCATCATGACCATGGATGCAAACGCTTACTCAGCCAAGATTCACAATCGCATGCCGGTCATTGTGGAGCCGCAACACTATGAGTTGTGGCTTGATCCAGATATGCATAGCAGAGGTGACCTAGAAAACGTGTTGCAACCCTACCACTGGGTTGAGAAGATGCAGGCGTGGCCAGTCGGTAAGTATGTGAGTCGGCCAGACAATAACGACAAGCGGTGTTTGGAGAGAGTGAAGGTTGGCTGACTGCTGATTATTGATGCATTGGGCGACAGAACCCTTGCCTAACTTTTCGTCCGTGCGACTGTATAAATTCCTAAACACGCCCATAATCTTATCGATTCAGTTGTGGGAGGTCTTGGTGGAGGTTGGCAAATTGTCTTAGAACCAGCGTCGAACGCGTGCCTTGTACGAGGCGTATTCAGCGCCGAATTTGCGCCCCAAATATTGTTCTTCGCGCAGGATTACTCCCCATGTAAGCAGAACCGCAGAAACCGCCGCTAGCCAAAAAAACCAGGCGCTGTTCGCCCAGACACCAACGCCTAATTGCAGGAGCAGCATCGCGAGATAAACCGGGTTTCGCGAAAACCTGAAAGGGCCGCATTCAACGATAGTGTTGGTCGGCTCGCTCGTTGGTATCGATGCGTCCCCAGTACGCATTGTGTACGCGGCCCAAAAAAACAAGCCAAACGAGCCCGCTGTGATAATGGGACCGACGGACACCGATATCTCCCTGGGTAGAAAGCCGAGTGGTGCGATCCAACGCCCTATGAAACCCAGTATTAGCATGACAGCAAGCAGGAGCGGCGGGTGGAACGCTACCCCAGCGTGATCAGGGAGTTCGGCCTGCTCGTTCCCAGCATTCACGGATGATTCTCCCATATATATCTCACTTTCACTCGAAGGGCTTGTTAGGTAGCGAATCAGCCATAGCTTCCACTCAGCAACATCCCACCTAACCATGTTATGACCATCGAGATGGTCCCCACCAGCGCTGCTGTTAGCGTAAATATGCCCCCTAACTTAACCAGTTCTATCTGCTCTCTGTACAGCCTATATGTAAACCCACCCACGAGCGCGAAAATGAGAATCGCAGGGTGGGACAAAAGCCAGAGGTATCCTATCCCAAGCCACCTCTCATTCTGTCCAACCATCGGTCCAATCAAGACTACCCCCAGCAATGTAAGCAATGATGCGCATGCAGCGAGACCCACAGAATACAGGAGAGAGTAACTCTTGCTGCTTTCATACATGCTTGTTGCAATCTAACAGATAATGAAACGAACGTTCTCGCCCCAATTATCGATATTCGGTTTCATTCAATTCGGTATGTTTTGGCCTTGAATTCATTGCGTTTGATCATAAGTTCACGTAGACGCATGAGCGCTTCTTCTTTGTCCATGACGATGACACCCCAATTTTCAACTTCACCTATTGCTTATTGCTGAGGAGGAGCATTCAGATTTCTCAGGCCGATGGTACATAGTTTAGGCTATAAAGCTCCACTTCGAACTTGAGAAAGGCGTGAGAGGTTTGATTCAGACATATGCTTGGTATACTTTCGAGGTTCCGGGATTCCACGCAAGACATATATCTAAGTAAAGGAACCCAGCATGATCAAGCCAATCAACATCGATGACCACATTAAAGGGCTTACCGTTCTGGCAAATCGGGGCGAACACACAACCGAGGACGAAGTTGAAGCAGCATTTGCCACACTTGGGACAGGAGATTTCCGGGATGCGGGCGTATTCCTGGGGAGTTTTGACGGTAACGCTGGGTGGGAGCGTCATCTGAAAGGCGACGAACTGGTACAGATTATTGCCGGTTCAGCGCACTTCGACATCATCATCGACGACGACAAACAAACGCTTGAGCTAACTGCGGGCATGCTTGTTGTCGTGCCTCGGGGGTGCTGGCATCGATTCAGGTCCGAGGATGGAGTTACGGTACTGACTGCAACACCTCGACACGACGAACAACATACGTTTGTTGATGATCCCAGGTCTATGTAGAAGTCAGAGCTTGAACTGCACCACCATCAGCTTGGTGCATTCGCGACCGATGAATGCCCAGTCCTCGCTCCAGTTGCACTTTGGAGCGTCAAACTTACCGGTGTGGTTCCTGAAAAATCGTCTGCGCGAGCTTCTTGGGCTGCTACGCGGCAGTATTCGTGGTGAAGCCCACCTACACGTTTAAGCGAAACTATGTTCCCTCGTTCTTTCGAGTGTATTTCACGACCGTCCGGAGCATCTTTATAGAGTGAAAGGTGGGTCCGCGTTGTAATAGTCAATGTATTCAGAAAGAATGCACTTTAGATGGCGTTATCCGAGAACGACCACGTGATCTAGGCATTCCCGGCGGATAGAGCCAATCACTCGTTCGGCATAAGGGTCGTTTCCGAGTGAGGAGCCAGAAGTCGGAGGGGAAGACCCCCTCATGAAGGCAAGAACTAGCAAATGCTATTGTTAACTTCAGGAAGGACCGATAGGAGTCAAGCCAGGAAACTGGCCGAACTCGGCTCAGTCCTTCACCTCCGAGTGCATAGTATGCAGTTCACGTAGAAGCGTGAGCGCTTCTGCTTTGTCTGTCAGCACGATGGCACCTGAGAGTATTCAGCACACCCCGTTCTCGAACCCACGTATAAGCTGATCGATTCAGATACGGAGGTCGGTCATAACTTTGTATGCTGGCCGTCATTGGTCATCGGTACAATATTCAGCAGACCCGAACCGATGTACGCTAGGACTTTCGCGGGGGAGGTGTTTCTATTCACACATTATTTCTCCGTTGCTCATATTTGCTTTGAGAGGAAGGTGGATATGTCAATCTCGAACGTGTGTGTCGTATCGATCGGGAAAAGGGCTAATCCCGCTAACGGAGACGCAGGCTATCAGGGCCCCGAGCGGCGCAAGGGAGAACGGCGCGAGCAATCGGCTCACAGGGTCGAGTTTCATTTCAAGCAGCGGAAAAGGTCAACTGTCGATCCGGCTGTCGGCAACGATGCCTGGAAATTCTAGGTCTCTGTTGAGTTTCAAACTCGCAGCAGTTTCGCATGAGAGACTCGAATAGTCGCTTGAAGACAAGCAGAACAGATAGCAGGTGGAACGATGAGATGCTGTGAAAACTGCGAGTTTTGGAATCAGCCGCTTCCGGCGTCAAACAATCGCGGCCAGTGTCGGAGGTACGCACCGTGCCCGCCGAGACCAGCAAATGGTCGATATGAATGGCCGCTAACTGAGCCCGGTGACTGGTGCGGTGAATATCGCAAGCAAAGTGCCCCAGCATCATGAGATGCGGCAGCATAATGCCCATCGCGCACTCTGAAGGTGTCGTGCCACGGACTGTGGGTTCTTCAGGTCGCTTGCCGACTTGCTAAGTAATGCGGGAGTCAGGCTCCACGCAGGGTTTTTTGCGTCAAGTAGCGTGGTACCTTTTGACGAGTAGTTGCCCTTACCGATCTTGCCAGACGCTGCTCCCGCGACGAGTCAGAAATCCCCCACGAATACGACCACCGCGCTGTTGCTAGTAACTTGTCATATTTTGTGGTTATTTGCTGTTTAGTACGCCATGAGCGCACCACGAATAGATGTCGAATCGAAAAATCATCCGGAAGCTTGAAGGGTAACACCAGATGGGACTGTTCTGGATGAGATTGCCATCGCCTCCGGCCGCAGGGCCCAAGTTTCGCGCATGATTTCGGTACGCTTTGTCACGAGTTCGCGCAAACGCTTAAACGCTTCTTCCTTTTCGTTCAGTGCACCCATTTACTAAAGTGTGCTTGTCAGGGGATCCGTTCACCATCCGGAGATATCCATGTTCCTCGGCCATGCCTTAAGCCATTCACAAACGGACCCTCCCACCGTTTGGCCTGGCATTGAGCCGTTTGGCCCAAATGTCAGGATGCCAAGCCCATGTAATTTCCAACCCCTAAATTGACCCTCATAGCGACCACCGCCCGCCCAAATGAGGAAGCTCTGACCGTCTATGGGCCATTGGCTGCAGCACCCTCATGGAGCCACCCACTCCCATCGCCCGCTCATGGCCGCGTGTGCTCGAAGAGAAGTTCGCTGTACCGTACTTTGTCCGCTCTTACCACGAGAACTACATGTCCCTCTCCGACCCCCCAGGGAAACGGCTTGCCTGTGTACTTATGGGCTATGGCATCCATGATCTCCAAGCACTGATCTGGACGTCGTTCTATAACCTCGCCTCGAATCTGCGCTTCACGGTAGGGGTTCTGCTGGTCAATTACGGACAGACCAATTTGCTCGTCACGACGAGTATTCTTTGCCTTTAATGTGCCTTCGCCTGTGCCGACGAGGAGAAGGTCGCCTTCCCGGCCGACCCACACCGGGGCCACCTGAGGCGATCCATCACGCATTATGGTTGCGAGATGCCCAAAATTTGGCCTATCGATCAGGAGTTTGACTTGGTCGGATAGTTTCACTTTGGTACACCCGTCAGATCAGGTCGCAATCATCACATATATTCGGTTCGAAGGACCGCAATTTTAACCTAAAAAAACTGCGAAAATACGAATTCCTATATGTAACTCTCGCGTGGTTTGCTAATTATCCGAAAAGCCTATTTCATTTTTTCATTTCCGCAAAAAAACAGGCGATATCTACTTAGTTGAGAATAGGTACAGAATCTGTATGCCCCCAAGAAATTTCATCATTTATTTATACGTAGTGAAAAACTCTTTAAAAGGATGCTGGCTTAGTAGTAAGCAAAAGCACTTATGGCAAATTCCTACCGCGAAAAGCGCGTGACGGACAGCAAAGCCATTTATAGGATGAGATGATCGAACAAAAGAATTTTCATAATGCTCGGAGAAAAATTCGACGAAGCGCTAAAGCTTGCCAACAATCTGCACCGAGAACAAACCAGAAAAGAGACGCCTATTCCCTATATGGCGCACTATGTTGTGTATATGGGCGTTTTAGTTAGCAACAAAGTATAGGGGTTGCATTTCCTTACAATGATGTGGACGCACAATAAGTTTTATCTATGCGCCACCCTTCGTTGGTATGCTTGGAGATTGAAATCCTCGTTAAGGTAAATTTGACGATGTTTTCAGATTCACGGTGAAAGGCATCAACAGTGGCCATCCCAATAGCATCTGTCTCCAATCCCTTGCTGACGTAGCTAATTAACTTCTAAAAAATCCCTTAACCTCACATACCAGACATAGATCGCGCAGTCTGTGAGAAAACTCACATCACGGACAGAACTGATTTAATGGTAGGCGCGAGTGGGATCGAACCACCGACCACTACCATGTCAAGGTTCAAGTTTCCCAAGAAAAACAGGCGCTAAGGGGTGCAAACCTATGCAGACGTGGGCACGGCAAATCAACAACTTAGCAGAAACTGCGTGTTAGTTGCGTGTTAGTTGGACCACACGCGCCACTCGTTGTCTCGCGAGTGTTCTTCTCCTCCCCTGTAGAGACCTCCAACCCTAACGAACGGGCAGATATAGGCTACTCGCCAAATTAGTCCGTTGCCCTGTCAAGCCATGCTGCGGGTCGGGCCATACATCCGCTTGGCTCATCAGCGTTCGATGTCGTCAAATGATGACGACATAACTGCATTAGATTCAGCTGGTTAGTAGAGCTACCCAAATTACCGACCCCGATCGGCGACAGTTTTCGTAGTTTCTCCATCTGATCGCCGGTCCCTATCGCTAGCGATACTGGTGTCTTGCCTTCGAATCAAAGTTGGCACAAGTGTTGCTTGCTAATCAAAGTGCAGGACGAAAGGGTTTGGTTGTTTGCATGAAGAAGAGCCTACAACACCTTTACCGCAGCCTGGGGCTGCACTTGGGAGCTTAAATTGAAGACATCGAAGTGGTTGTTGCTATTTTGTTTTGTTTTAATCTATTCGAATCAGGCCAATTCAGAAAATGTTGACGGGCCTTTTGGTATCTATCCAGACTGCGTTGCCCCTTCTATTCCGCTTGAAGTTCAAAGTTGGTGGATCGAACCAGGAGAGTCAGCACCAAGGCATTTGCACATGGGCAATTGTTTGCCTGGTTCCAGAGATTTGACTGGTGATCTGGTAAGCATTAGTAATGCTTCAGTTTTTACTAGTCGGGTTGTCTCTTGGAATAATCCTGGAGATATTACTTGGGTTAGATGGGGGCTCTATTCCAAGCCTCCCGGCCTTTTCCCGAGAGGGTTTTTCGATCCGCCTATTCATTGTCAGGATAATCCTGATGAAAGGAAGCTGTGTATAGCAGTCAAAGACATGCTGTTCGACCCGGCTTTTGGGAATGGTCCTGGAGGAATGAGGGAGATGAGGCTTTCCCCCAATATTTCTAGTAATGACTTGGGTGCTCGACAGTTTGCAACTTTGAACTATCAGATATACCTAAAGAACGGAAATGATGAGGATAACTATCGTTCAACAAACTGGCCGATTGGAAGAGCCTGGTATACCGGGTTTGACTATTCCAATGTGACTGTTGATTACATGGAGCATTTCGCCTCGTTGGATCAAATCATCCCAACGGTATCTGGTGTTGTGGAGTTGGATATTGATCATCAAAAGGGGAGTGGTACTAATACTTCTTATCTTTGGTTGGACCCAAACTTTCATGATTTCCCTGAATTTTGGGAGACCGCAGAAGAGGGGGATATTCATTCGTCTGGGATGACGTTGATTTATAAGAAAGAAGGGCTGTTTGATAACACGTTCCAATGGGACACTACTTCACTGGCAGATGGAACTCATGCCCTTCTATTCCAGACCCAATCTGAATCAGGTGGGGCCTCTAACGTTGGCGGATTGAAATTGTTGTTTAACGTCAACAACGGCAATACCGAGCCACCTCCGCCGCCGCCTCCTTCACCGGACCCTGATCCTAACCCACCGTGTGACGCTCAGATTGAACAACAACTCAGCAACGATCTACAGGCAGCGCAAACTGCACTGGATGATTTCTTGCAACAATGCCAATAAGGGCCGTGAAAGCATAGGATAGGAAATTGCTTTTGACGTAATGTCCGTTGTCCGCATCCGTGCAGGGATCGAACCTGCGAGCACCTGATTAAGAGTCGGATGCTCTAATTTCAGCAACGTATTGAATCTTAATAACGACAACGGGTCTATTCTTTCCAATACTTTTGCGAGTTAGACGGCTTTAGGTGCTTGTTTTGCTTAGTTTGCCATTTGGGATTTTGGAAAGACTGATGGCGGTGGCCCGTGCAGGAATCGAACCTGCGGGCACCTGATTAAAAGCCAGATGTACGTTTACTAGGTAAGTTGTTGTATCCATCCATAAAGTCACTGCACTAAATGGTTTACTAGTAATCAAACACCATTGGAGTGCACCTCAACTCATAGTGTTCATCACACATAGCTACATTAATGAAAGTGGTCCCGTTTCTCCTCTCAATTCCGG
>JAOTYS010000716.1 GCA_029861795.1 Gammaproteobacteria bacterium
CATCCCGATCGACTGAAGTGATCACCACGTAACGCAGTTGCAGCAACTTCACCATTTCGGCGAGTCGCGCAGGTTCCTGCGTGTCGGGCGCAAGCGGCCGACCCGTGGCGACGTCACAAAATCGGCATCGGCGTGTGCATATATCTCCGAGAATCATGAACGTGGCTGTACCTTGTCCGAAGCATTCCGGCAGGTTGGGACAGGTCGCCGATTCACATACCGTATGTAAGGCGTGTTGATGGAGAATTTGTTTCAACCCAGAGACCGTGTTGTCGTGCGCAACCCGGACTCGTAGCCACATCGGCCTGGGGGGTGACATGTTTTCCGCAACAACCTCGAGTGGAGTCTTGGTTTTTGCCGCCCCGGTTTGGCGTGGGCCACCGGTGGTTACTCTACTTCTGTCTTTAAAAGATACAACACCCATGTCCGCTTCCGTATTGAATTCACGTATACACGTCAGACGCTACAAATAAAGGAAATATGCACTATCATCGATACTTCCAACCGACAACACCTGATTTACCGAACAACTGATAATCACCATTTGGTCTTTCCACAACTGCTGTGAACGAAAGTCTCTCGGGGTGCTCCTGCAACGAAAATGCCTTTCCCAAATCAGCACTTTCCGCAATGGCCCCATCCATTCCGACAATGACAAGCTTTCCGTCTTGCAGCTGTATGATGTCGGTCAATGACGCCTTAAGATCCAATTCGACGCGCTCCCAGCTTGTGCCTTTGTCGACACTTCTGTAGATGCTGCCCCGCATTCCCACGACGATGACGATCCCGTCTGTGAGCGCAATCCCCGCCCAGAACGAGCCTCCATAGCCGGTATCTACCGGATTCCATACCGCGCCGTTATCTTCGCTCACATACACTGTACCCATCTCAGCTGCGATGTAGAGTCGTCCGTCTGGAGCGGCAAAGATGTGGAAGAGATTCCTTTCCACTTCGTCGCCTTCTCGGAAAATATCTATTTTCTCCCAGTTTTCCCCGCCGTCGGTGGTCTCCAGCAAGGTCGCGAAACGCCCCCCTGCAAAGCCGTGTTGCTCGTTCTCAAACCACACGGTAAAAAGCGGTTCCTCGACGATCCCCGATCGTGCCAACGACCAATTTTCGCCGCCGTCTTCGGTCGAGAGCACCACACCCTGGTGACCTACCGTCCAACCGCGCTTGTCATCAATAAAGTGCACCGCGGTGAGCGTTGTGCGGGTTGGCACGTGTTTCGCTTGACGAAATTCTTGGTCCCCCGGATCGGAAAGCAGTATCACGCCATGGTCGCCTACCGCCACTAAGCGATCACCGGCAGATGCGACTCCCAGCACGGTCGCCTTTGACGCCATCGGCTGCTTGGTTGCGGACAGACCTTCGACTATGGTCTCGTTCGTCCATTCGGTTACCTCGGCCGCCGGCACCAGACCGGCTCCTGCGGCCAATACGACAAGAAAAAGACTCTGTAAGGTTCTTCTTGGATAAATCATTGTCGAATTGCTCATGACATCAATCGTGCATGACATCCGGCACACGGACGGGTTTTTTCCGGGGGAAGACGCGCTCCAGAACTACGGCAAGTGCTGGTAGCGCCGTGACGGCCATTACCATATTGATTAGAAACATGAATGTCAGCAATTTACCCATATCCGCCTGAAATTTGAGGTCGGACAGAGACCAGGTCGCGACTCCCAGTGCTAGGGTCACCGCCGTGAAGATGGTGGCAACGCCCACTTCCTGAAGCGATTTTTCAAGCGCGGTGACGATGTTTTCTTTGCGCGCCAGATGGAGTTGCAATCTATTATAAATATAGAATGCGTAATCAACACCTATACCGACCGCAAGAACCATAACGGGCAAGGTGGCGACGGTCAGTCCGATTACGTTGGCCTTCATGAACCAATAACCAAGAAAGGTGCCGACGGTCAGCGGGAAAACGCAGGCAATCATGGCTCTGAAATCCCGATATGTCAGGAATACGAGAATGAGAATCGCGGAATACACATACAGCATCATGGGAAGTTCACGCGACTCCACTTCTTCATTGGTAGCTGCGATCACCCCGCCATTACCACTCGCGAGACGTATCGTCACGCCTTCCAATTTGTTGCTTGCGCGATAATCCTTGGCTGCTGCGAGGATTTCTTTCAGCGTAACGG
>JAOTYS010000209.1 GCA_029861795.1 Gammaproteobacteria bacterium
TGGCACGTCAAGCTTCCGGGTGTGAAGTATTTCTACAGAATTTTTTGGCGCTGGATTTACCAGCGTCTCGTTTCGATGGTGTTTTCGCAAACGCCTCATTATTTCATGTACCCAGACAAGAGCTCAGCGGGGTGCTGCAAGCACTTTGGGATACGCTTAAACTGGGTGGCGTACTGTTCTCTTCAAATCCCCGTGGCAATAATCAAGAAGGATGGAGTGACACCCGCTATGGGTGCTACCACGATCTCGATCAGTGGCGGCGCTTTGTTATCCAAGTCGGCTTTACAGAGTTACAGCATTATTATCGACCGCCCGGAAAACCCCATAGCCAACAACCTTGGCTTGCCACGGTTTGGCGGAAAAACTAACGACTTACTAGTACGTTCAAGCCTCAAGCTGCTCATTTGCCGACAACCAGTCAGCCTCTGCTACCTTAAGTTTTTGGTCTGATTAAGTTGCCCGATGGCCGTGTCCATCCTTGGATTGACGTCCCGATCGAGCACTGGCTAGATTTTGGTCACTTGTGCAACGGTGTCCATCCAGCGCTGCTGCCCGTTGATGGGATCGGGGTCGGCTGGAACGAGCCAGTTCGGATGGGCACCATTATCCGTCCACCATTTGAGCTCGAGTCCGGATTTGTCCGCACTCATTGGCGATTTGTTGCCCGACGCATAGCGTCCGTACTCCCAGTGACCACAGTGAAAGGAGATGGCGATGACGCCCGGAACGACCGCCGGCGTGACTTTTGCCTCGGTCTCGATCTCCCCGACTTTTGTTGCGACACGGATGCGGTCACCGTCAGCGATACCATGTGCCGCCGCGGTCTGCGGGTTAATCCAACCCGGGTTCTTGTGGTAAACCTCGTTCAGCCATCTGCAATTCTGTGTGCGTGAGTGAGTCTGGACATTCACCTTGTAGGTGGTCAGCACTAAGTCATCCGACTTCATCGTCTCGTGCTCGGGAATGGCCAGGTACGTGGGTAGTGGTGCTAACCCTTTCTTTTCCATGATGGAGGAGTAAAGCTCGAAGTACCCGGATTTGTTCACCTTGTCAGGTTTGAAGCCGGTGTATACCTTACCGCCGATGCGCTGGCCGACATAGCCCTTGTAGCCGTACTTAACTTGGCTGTATCCCTTCTCACGCGCTTCTTCCTCGTTCTTGGCCTTGGACTTGTGCCAGTTCCAGTATACCTTCGTGGCCTCATCAAAGATCACGCCGTCCGTGTTTAAATCCTCCGGCTTCACCTCCTTCTTATACGAGTAGTATTTGGGCTTTGCTTGTGGGTCGTGCCATACGCCGTTGGCTTTCATGTATTCGAAACCACCGGTCTCCTTGACGCCCGGGGTCATCGCGCAGGACTTCTTCACGAACTCTTCCTTGGAACCGACACCTAACGGGAATCCCATGCGCTCGGCGAGGTCGCAGCACACGTCACCAAAATCTCGCGCCTCACCGAGCGGCTTCACCACCGGTTGGCGTATGTAGTACTCGGCCACCTGATTTGGTGACACCATGTCTTCCCAATCCCACCGCTCTAGATAGGTGGCATCGGGCAGAATGAGATCCGCCAGCGCCGCCGACTCGTCATAGAAGGGCGAGACGCACACCGTGTACGGGATAAGGGTTTCATCCGTGAGGACCTCGATGTTTTCCTTTACATCCGGGTTGGAGTACACCGGTTGGTAGCAGTACCACATATAGACATCAGGCCTGCCGGCGCTGCCGTCCTTGATCATCTTGAGCACGTGATGACTCATGTGGTGGGTGGGCAACGCCGCCTGTTTCGGGAATCCGTCCACGATCTTCAGCTTTTTAAGCTTCGGTCCCTTGGGCCCGTGCGGATACTTCCACTTAGCGCCCACCGCCTTGCAGCGTCCACCGGGATTGTCGATGTTGCCGGTGATTGCCGCGAGCATCTGAATGGCGCGCTCGGTGTCATTGCCGTTGTAATGGGCTACCGCGCCGCGGTAGCTGATTACGCAGGCCGGGTGGGTGGTGGCAAACTCGACCGCGATTGCCTTGATTTTATCTGCGCTCACGCCGCTCACGCTCTCCGCCCATTCTGGTGTGTACTCGGCTAGATGTGCCTTCAGCGCGGCCACCTTCTCGTCGACGGTGGCGTCAGGGTCGGGAGTAGCCTTGCAGAACTCCAGGAACTCCTCACCCGCACCGCGGTACAGGTTCTCGTTCATAATGACGTGACACATGGCGAGCGCCACCGCGCCGTCGGTGCCGGGCTTGACTGGTACCCATTCCGTGGACTTGGCTGCAGTGTTCGAGAGCCGCACATCGAAGGTGAACATTTTCACCTGATTCGTCACCAGCGCGTCTACCAGCCGGTGCGCTATCGAAGTATGGTTGGTGTGGGCCTCCAGGCAGTTGCTGCCGAAGTTCAAGATGAAGCGCGTGTTATCGAGGTCCCAGTTATCGTAGTGGCTGCCCCAGGTAAGTTCCTGAGCGGTCCACTTGCCAGCTTCGCAGATGCTGGTGTGGTTGCCCACCGTGCCCGTGCCATAAGCTTTGAGGAACAGGCTCTTAATGAGCTTGCTAGAGCTCGCCTTCATGCGGCCGTAGTGGAACATGAATTTTTCGGAATGGCCTTCGTCGCGCAGCTTCTTCAGGCGCCCTCCGACCTCGGTCAGTGCATCTTCCCAGGAGATCTGTTTCCACTTACCTTCGCCGCGTTTGCCCACTCTCTTCATGGGGTAGAGCACACGGTCTGGGTCATAGACCTGGTTAATGCTGGCCTGCGCCTTTGAACAGACTTTCCCTTCGGTTCGGATGGAGTCAGGTTGCCCACTGAACTTCACCAATCTTTCGTCTTCCACGTATGCGATCGCGGGGCAGCGGGACACGCATTGCCAGCAAGCGGTGGGCACCGCCTTGCGCGCCGCACCGGTACGAGGAGAGTAATCTCTCCCCCCAAGCTTTAGCTCCTTAGCCGAAGTGACGGTTAGGGCAACCCCACTAGTGGCTGTCGCCGCCGTGGCGGCGGCACCCAACTTCAAGAAGTTTCTTCGAGTTGTCATTATGTTGATCTCCTTAGATTCCAACTGGGCCGGTAACCTGCCCGACGACCACGACGACGTAACGCAGCATGAATCCGCCGACCAGCACAGCCACCGGCATGATGAGTTCCATCCCGCGTGGCACTTCGAACTCGCGATGTTTCAACAACCTTGGGATAATGAAGAAGAATTCAACAAGCGCCGGAATGAGCAGGCCGATTAGAACGACCCAGAGCCAGAACATGGTTGCCATGTCACCGCCGAGGATCACGGACACCGCGTGCTTCACGTCGCCCACTGTGAGATGGGCAAACATGAGGAACAGAAAGATCACTGTCATCTCCAGTCCGATGAGCAGAACGTCCGAGGCAGTGAGAATGTAGCCGCTCTCGCGGTAATGATTCTCGCTGGCCGTGTCGAGCTTTTTCTTGTATAGCACCGACCGCGCCAGCATGATGGCTGCGACACCGGTCGACAGAGAAGACAGCAGAAATAGCAAGGCGAGGATTGGCGAATTCCAAAACGGCCGCGAAGGCATTGCCCCCAATAGTACGCCGGTGTAGATGGCCACCCCGATGCCGAGCGGCACGCCAATCCAGGCCGCAGCCCTTCTCAGGGTATCGTGTCGGTCGCCGGGACCGGCATCACGCGACCAGAAGGTGTAGGCATACACCAGACTCACTGCGATGAACATGGTCAATAGCCAAGTGCCGATGGACATCGGCGAGAGATTGATGACTTTGTACATGTTCAGCCACTTGAACCAATGTCCAGCCTCGAAAGAACCCAGTTCGAAGACTAATAGCCCACACCCGATGATGACCGGGATCGGGGCCAGATATGCACCGTAACGCGCGACGTCGAAATGACCACCTCCGAACTTCCCGCCGCCGCCCCGTAGGAGCACCGATGAGCTGACTGTCAATGCGCCGGCGCCGACGCCAGCCAAGAAGAGGTAGGCGATGACGGGTATCCCCCAATTTAATTCATTGGTCATGGTTATCTCCTCTCTTCATACTTGCGGTGAGTGGTGACCCTCACATACTGATTCGTCCCGCGATTACGCTCGTCAGAATGGTCGGCGGCGATGTAGAAGACATTCGGTTGAGTGCCTTGCTCCCGCCTGAGTACGGATACCGGATTAGTTGCCATCATGCGGGATATCTCGCTACCGGAATCGTTGAGGTCGCCGAAGATCCGCGCACCACCGATGCAGGTTTCCACGCACGCCGGGGCGAGACCCTCTGACACGCGGTGCACGCAGAAATCGCACTTATCCGCAACTCCAGTGACGGGGTTCGAGAAGCGTGCATCGTACGGGCACGCCTGGATGCAATATTTGCAACCGATGCAGATTTCTGGATCCACTGCCACGATGCCGTCCTCTTCGCGCCTGTAGGTGGCCCCGGTTGGGCAGACAGACACGCAGTTCGGCGTACTGCAGTGATTACACAGCCGCGGCAAGTAATTGCGGCTCACGTTCGGATAATCACCCTTCTCGACATACTCGACCCACGATCTGTTCGACCCTAGGGGGACGTCGTACTCGGCCTTACAGGCGATCGTACAGGCATGACATCCGATACAACGCCGTGTATCGATTACCATGCCGTACTGGACCTTTTGTTTCGAAACCGCGGTACGGGCTGTGGTGGGCAGCGCGCTGGCTACGGTTGCTGTTCCGACCGCGGCGCCCAGCTTCTTCAGGAACGACCGCCGCGCGCTTATATAGTTTGTATCACTTGTGTTCTGTTGGCGCATATCCACCTCCCTCGGGACGTTTGCGATTGGCCTTAGATTTGCTAAAAAGTGTAGCCCAGGATCCGTTGATGACTAGAACCCTCCACCGACAATGGGGAGCAATACCTCCTGCAATTGATCTATGTCAAATAAGCTTGCAGATTGGGTAGATGCCGATCAGTGTCCGCCGGGGTGGACGGAATTCATGTTTGCTCTTGCACGATCTGCAAGCAGCATGCGCAACAACTTAAGGGTTATCCTCGGAGATGGCGGGGACGAACCGTAACCACGCTAGTTAGACAGTTGCGGGAACAGGCTTGGTGTTTGACCTAATCCATGGACAGAAAAAGTTATGGAGAGTCTAATTAATAATAGCATCAATTTTATGTCGCTAAATCGGGCGGAAGATAAACTTTCAGGCAGCAAAGAATCCATTGATATGAAAATCCTGTCTTCTGACGTTGACACAGAGACCCAGCGACTCCACGGGAAGCTTCGCAAGTTGGGTTGGACTATCGAGGACTGCGAACTGATCGCACCTACCACTTTCGAGATTAATGAGCTCAAGCAAGCACAGAACGCTATCGTTTTGGCCCATTCTTATCAGACACCAGACATTATGTACGGTGTGGGTGATTATGTCGGGGGCTCCTATGACAAACTCCGCCAGGCACTCGAGAAATGCTTTGCCTTCCATCACGGCTCGCAAATTGATACGCACCGGCAGGACAGCGATGAGTGCCGGTAGAAACAGCACGGAATAAAAGAAAGCCGCGGTCACGCCGACGGCGACGACATTACCCAGTTCGCGAAACGGCGGTGCATCTGACAGGTTCATCGACAGAAAGCCGATCACCGTGGTCAGGCTGGTAAGAAACACCGGTTTCAGATTGACGCTTAGGGATTCCTCGATTGCGCTTCGTTTACGTTCGCCGGCGCAGAAGTGCCGGCACATCGTTACCAGGATATGGATGCTATCAGCGACGGCCAGGGTGAGGATAATAGTGGGGGCCACTGCCGTTGCCGGGTTTAATTGTAGACCCCACCAGCCGGCCAGTCCCATGGCGGTACTGGTGGAGATGAGGACGATGATAACTGTCGCCAGCGTGGCGGCGATCGAACGCAGCGTAAACCAGATCACCGCAAACAGTATTGCAAACATAACCGGTACCAGCGTCCTCAAGTCTTCGTTGCTGACCTCGACAAACGCGCGGTCGAAGGGAACGGTACCGGTCAGGTAAAGATCGATGTCAGCATACTTAGCCCTAAACTCTTGTAGCAGCCCACGCGCAAAGTCGGTGATCTGCGTGACCTCGTCCGGCGAGTGTCCGGGTAGGATGATATTGATTACCACGCTGGTAATATCGCCCTGCGCGGAAACGAGACGATTGACCAGCAGTGGCTCCGCAAGCGCCCTACGGCGTGCCTCTTTTAACTCAGTGTCGGACAACTGCCGGGCGCCGTGGACAAGATCGGCCACCACCAAGGCGTCTTCCTCCGCCCGGCTATGCTGGAAGTTGGTGATCGAGTCCACGCGGGACGAGTGGGGGATCTGCCAGGCCGCGGTGGTCAGCTCTTCGATAGCGGCCAGTGTATCTTGGGTAAAGACATCGCCGTCCCGGGTGGTGACCAAGAAAATTACGGTATCCGACTTGGTGTAGGTGTTCTCGAGTCTGTGGAGCGCCTGTAGCTGAGGGTTCTTTTCACTGAAAAACACCCGGGTGTCACTATTGAACGTGAGCCTACCCAAACCCGCTGTGCTGATGGCGACGATGACTAAGGTGAGCGCGATGATCCACGCCGTCGTGGTGCGAGTAGTAGAGGCTACGGGACAGTCATGTGCTGAAGCTCAAACGGCAGGAAGGGACGATATACGACTCAGCGAACTGCACGTGCTTCAACACGGTCAATAGGCTCTTACCGCAATGAAGTATATTAAAGGCACGCGTTTCAGCGTATTGACCACGAAGCTACGAGCGAATGCTTTCCCACGTCATGGTTAGATTATTGCGTTCTCAGATATTGGCGTTATTAAAGACTATGAGGTCCGCCAAAGGACTGTGACGAAAATGTGACGTGAAGCTGTCTCAGCATGTCGATTTCTGGCATTTCCAGTCACAAACGCGTGAGATCGGCGCATGTAACTTGTTGAAATATAAAAAGCTATTTCGACTTGGCCAGTCTTAATGCCGGTGTCGGTGGTTCGAGTCCACCCATAGCCAGCAAGTAAATCTGGTGACGAATGTGCAGCAAAGCGCGCGAGGGCATATCGGAATTACCCGATTGCGTATCGTCGGCACGGGTTTGTTATTTGCGCTGCAACGGTTCACAATTCATTCCCGTTGATCCGTGTCAATACCTTGATCTGGACACACGGCTAGCGTTTTCGCAGTGAGAGATATTGAATGATGGGATGCTCCTCCTTCGAATTCCTTCGACCTCGCAAAGCAGCGGCAGCCTTTATCGATAAGTAAGAACGGATCGCACAAAGACACTTGGGCGTTTTTCCAAACTTTCCTGTCCACACGATGCTCGGGGAAGCTAAGCAGACCATACGCGGCCTCGTCGGCCTGGCGATACGGTGGTTCTCCATACCGTTTCTCATATACTTGTTCTTCCTGAGCATCTCTCTTTTGGGAGTCTCCCTGAAGTTGCTCGGCGGTGGCGTTCTAACCGACCTGCTTTCGTTGACTTCGAACCCCTTCGTGGGTTTGTTCGTTGGCATCCTTGCCACGAGCATCGTGCAGAGTTCGTCGTCGGTAACCTCACTCACCGTCGGTCTCGTTGCGGCGGGTGGATTAGACGTTGCGCAGGCGGTACCCATCATCATGGGATCCAATATGGGAACCAGCGTCACAAACGCTCTGGTGGCAGTCGGACAGATCAATAAGCCTGGCGAGTTTCGCAGAGCATTTGCCGCCGCTGTCGTGGACGATTTCTTCGAAATCTGTTCCATAGCGATTCTGCTCCCCCTGCAGGTGGCCTTCAACGTTCTGGGAGCGAGCGCTGCATTTCTCTCGAAACACTTCGCCCAGATCGGAGGGCTGCATACCTTCGATCCGCTGAATGCCCTCATCGACCCGGTCGTCGCGCTCATTATTGATCTGGTGTTTGAATCCGCCTTGGTGCTGCTGGTCTTGGCTCTGGTCCTGCTCTTCCTGTCACTCGGCTATCTCGTAAAAACGCTGAAGCGCCGTCTCGTAGGAAGGGTTGAACGGTTCTTCGACAAGACGCTCTTCAAAACGGCGGGCCGGGCCATGGCTCTTGGCTTCACGTCGA
>JAOTYS010000210.1 GCA_029861795.1 Gammaproteobacteria bacterium
CGGTCTAAAAGGTGTGCGTGCCAGCACTATTCGAATAGTACGCGAGAATCTATGGCGCATTGATCAACATTTTCGCAAGAATTCGGTATGTATAGAATTTTTCATGAAGATCTTACGTGAACCGGACGGAGTGGCGAGCGCCCTGAGCCGGATGAATTCATACGGCGTTCTAGGTGCGTATGTTCCGGCATTCGGCGCAGTGGTGGGCCAAATGCAGCATGATCTATTTCACGTTTACACAGTCGACGCACATTCTTTGTTCGTAGTACGTAATCTCAGACGCTTTGCAGTGCCAGATGTAGAAAATGAATTTCCAATTGTTGCTGAGATTATGTCGCAAGTGGCGAAGCCAGAAAGACTATATCTCGCCGGTTTTTTCCATGATATAGCTAAAGGTCGCGGCGGGGATCACTCTAAATTGGGGGAGCGGGATGCGGTGGCGTTCTGTAAGCGTCATGGCATGAGCGAATACGATTGCCATTTGGTGGGTTGGTTGGTGCGTCACCATCTGTTGATGTCTTGGACGGCACAACGACAGGACATTTCGGATCCTGAGGTGGTATTACAGTTTGCCCAAACAGTCGGTGATCAAGAGCACCTAGACAATCTGTATTTACTCACCATAGCGGATATACGGGGCACTAGCCCTCGGGTATGGAACTCTTGGAAGGGTCGTCTTTTAACAGATCTTTATACCGCGACAACACGTGTTCTTCGACGAGGATTTGGTGCGCCAATACACTTGTCAGATCGAATTCGAGATCTTAAGCGCGATGCCCTCGATCAATTATCAGCGTCAGGTTTGCCAGTGCCCTCTATCGAAAAGCATTGGGAGATGTTGGACGATGAGTACTTCTTGCGCCACGATGCTGACAGCATCGCTTGGCACGCCCATTGCATCGTAGCTGCACCAGCTATAGATCTACCTTTGGTTGCAGCCAGGCACGCAGGCGCCAATCAAGTCCTAATTTATGCTCCAGAATTTGATGAGTTGTTGTCTGTGGTCGCGGGAGGATTCGATCGTCTGGGTATGAATATTGTCGATGCGCGGATCCATGCTAATCGCTCGCGCTTCGCGCTGTGTGTATTTGTGGCCCTAAACTCCGAAGGTGAAGCGATTACAAGCGCCCAGAGCTTACACGCACTCGAAGCGAGCCTGCGCCAGCAGATACTCTCCCCCAAAGCTGGGTCAGATCCAAGACGAGTAAACGTATCCCGCACACTTAAGCATTTCCCCATCAACACACAAGTTTCGTTTGTGCCATCTGTGAATGGACAGCAAACAATGATGGAAGTTATCGCTCAGGATCGCCCCGGACTGGTCTACCAAGTATCGCTGGCGTTACTACACTGCAAAGTACGCCTTGTAACAGCAAAAATCACGACCTATGGAGAGCGCGCAGAAGACATCTTCTTCATCACGGATCGAGATGGTAAACCAGTTACTGGGAAACGCCAGCAAGCATGTCTCAGGAGCCGAATCAACCGAGCACTTGGAGACGTCGTCGATCGCAGATACTCCAACGGTGTCACCGCAAAGGCAGCCGCATTCTAATCAGCATCCCGAGAAGTTGAGCTGTGAGTGGAAGCAATTTACAGATTGAGATCGATAAGGCGTTTGAGGTGCGCCAACGTATCACACCCAGTAGCGCTACCGCATCACTTCGTGATGCGGTGTATAAGACAATCGAGTTGCTGGATTCTGGCACAGCACGTGTGGCGGAAAAGCGCGGGTCCGAGTGGGTAGTTCATGAGTGGATAAAGAAGGCGGTGCTGCTTTATTTTCGCATTGAGAATAGCGAAGTCATACCCGGTGGCTATACTCAGTATTTTGACAAGATTCCGTCGAAATTTAGCGATACGAGATCTAGCGCATTTGAAGCAGGTGGCTTCAGAGTTGTGCCACCCGCCTTAGTACGCAAGGGAGCGTATATAGCATCAGACGTTGTGTTGATGCCGAGTTATGTGAACATTGGAGCCTATGTCGATGAGGGGACAATGGTGGATACTTGGGCGACCGTAGGTTCCTGTGCACAAATCGGCAAGAACGTACATCTTTCAGGTGGTGCGGGAATTGGTGGTGTGCTCGAACCGCTACAGGCTTCGCCCACGATTATTGAAGACAATTGTTTCATCGGTGCACGCAGTGAGATCGTGGAAGGGGTGGTGGTGGAATCAGGTGCGGTTATTTCTATGGGAGTGTTTATCGGTCAAAGCACTAAGATTTTTGACCGGACGAGCGGTGAAGTAACGTATGGTCGCGTGCCTGCGGGTGCTGTCGTAGTGCCTGGGGCGCTGCCCGCTGTCGACGGAAGTCATAGCCTGTATTGCGCCGTGATTGTGAAACGAGTAGATCAAAAAACCCGTGATAAGATAGGCATCAATGCGTTGTTGCGTAGCGTCTAGTGTAGTGGATCACAACACGCCACGTTTTCAATATGCAGTGAAATTGCAATGCATATAGAAATGTCATCCGACTCTGATCGCGGCTTAGTTCGAGAGCGTAACGAAGACTGTGTGCTGATCCTGCCCGAACACCGGCTAGCGATACTATCAGACGGCATGGGCGGTCACCGAGCTGGTGATGTCGCTAGTTCAATCGCAGTGGACGTCGTCGCCGAG
This sequence comes from Gammaproteobacteria bacterium, assembly GCA_029861795.1. The sequence continues at coordinate 2,623 of JAOTYS010000210.1, forward strand.
TCCCTCACTGGCCGAATTAAAGAACTCAGCCTCGAGCTTGGTCGAAAATCCGATGGGCCCTTCCCTCAGTCTGAAGATTTGTGTGAGGCGATAGAGGCTGCCAACGAACAGATTTTACAAACCGCTCGTACTCAACCCGAGTGTTATGGCATGGGTGCCACCATCGTCGTTGCTAGTCTGTGTGGTGCCCAATTTCTCGCTGCACACCTAGGGGATTCCCGGGCGTATCGGTTGCGTGGGGAAAGGTTCGAACAGCTCACCGAAGACCATACCTTGGCGCAACAATACCTTCGCGACGGAGGGCCGATGCTGGCGCAGGAAAGCTACGGCTATGCGCGAAGTATGCTACTACGGGGATTAGGCATAGCAGAGGTTATACAGCCAGATATCACCACCGAGAAACTCGCCGTAGGAGATGTCTTTCTGCTTTGTTCTGACGGTCTCACAGATGCCATTAGCGACAAGGCCATCCGAGACATTTTGCTGGCCGCCGAGGATACCCTAGACGAGACGGTGGCATCACTGATAGCAGCGGCAAACGATAGTGGTGGACCGGATAACATTTCGGTCGCGCTGATGCAGGTTAGGGAGTAGAGCTGCGAGGGCGTTACGCTAGTTTAGTCCCACCCCAGTGAGTGCTTCTGTTACTCGGCCCACTGTAATCAGATCAAGTTGCTTAGGGAACTGCTTGGAGCGATTGTCGAGCGGCATCACCGCCGAGCCAAACCCCAGCTTGTCCGCCTCACGTAAGCGATCGGCGCCGCGCTGAACGGGACGTACCTCTCCCGCCAATCCCACCTCACCGAACACTACGGTGCCGGCTGCAACGGGTTCGCTGCGCAGGCTGGATACTATCGCCAGCACTACAGCGAGATCGGCCGCCGGTTCGGTGACTCGAACGCCGCCAACAACGTTAACAAACACATCGTGATCGTATAGCGCAAAGCCGGCGTGACGATGCAACATAGCCAGTAGCATAGCTAGGCGATTCTGCTCCAAACCCACCGTGAGTCGTCGCGGATTCGCTAAGGGGCTGCGATCAACCAATGCCTGAACCTCCACTAGCAATGGCCGAGTACCTTCTAACGTAGCGAGGACCACACTTCCAGGGGCCGGTTCGCGTGTTCGGCTAACAAACATGGCTGACGGATTGGTGACCTCCCGCAGGCCCCTTTCCGTCATGGCAAAGACACCGATCTCATTGACTGCGCCGAACCTATTCTTGATTGCACGGATTAAGCGAAAGGAGCTAGACCTATCACCCTCGAAATACAGTACAGTGTCCACCATATGCTCCAAGATACGAGGACCGGCAATCATGCCCTCCTTGGTTACGTGGCCTACCAGAATTACTACAGCGCCCGTTTGCTTGGCGAAGCTCACTAGCTTGGCCGCACATTCCCTTACCTGTGCCACACTGCCAGGGGTGGACTGTAACAGTTCGCTGTATAAGGTCTGAATGGAATCAGCCACCAATATCGCTGGTTTTGTACTTTGTGCGAGTTCGAGTACGGTCTCCAGACGATTCTCTGCCAACAACTGGAGCTCTGGTGCATCCAATCCCAAGCGCCGGGCGCGCAGCGCTACTTGTTGAACCGACTCTTCCCCGGTCACATATATGGTGGTGTAGTGCAAACTTAGTTGGGCAAGGGCTTGCAGCAGCAAGGTCGATTTTCCGATGCCCGGATCACCGCCGATAAGTACCGCCGAGCCAGCCACCAAACCCCCTCCAAGAACGCGATCTAGCTCGGGAAGGCCGCTACTAACGCGCGCTTGTTCCTCAAGCGCCACTGCATTGAGGCGCTGCAGCTGCGGGTTAGCGCCATACACCGGAAACCGACTACTGATTTGTGCACTCGCCAGCGATTCGACGAGGCTATTCCATGCCCCGCAGTCGGGGCACTGACCTACCCATTTAGGGCTCCGGAAATCGCATTCGGCGCAGCAAAACGCTGTCTTAGTCTTTGAGCTCATAACCTTAAATACGTGGCACCCGGGCAGTGACCGAACAAAGCAACTGGTAAGCATTGGTACCCACCCAACGCGCGACCTCCTCTACCGGCAATCCTGCCCCCCACAACACTGCTGGAGTACCTACGGTGACGTCCTGATGACGGCGGAGATCCACACTTAATAGGTCCATGGAGATTCTGCCAACAACTGGTGCACGCCGGCCGCAAATCAGTACGGGTGTCCCACTCACTGCGTGTCGCGGATAGCCGTCGCCATAACCACAGGCAATCACCGCTACAGACATGGCCTCGGGACAAGTCCAACTGCCGCCATAGCCAATGCGATCGCCTTGCTTTAGCTGCTTTACTGCGATCACCGCAGAGCGAAAGGTCATTGCCGGACGCAGCCCAAGCTCAGCGGCGTTACGCTCGGGTAACGATGACACGCCATAGAGCATGATACCGGGACGTACCCAGTCCATGTGTGTCTCGGGCCAAGCCACAAGCCCCGCAGAATTGGCGAGACTCAATTCACAATTGTGACCCGCGCAACTCTGGCGGAATGCATTGAGTTGCGCCGTGGTGTAATGGTCGGAGGTGTCCTCGGCATTGGCGAGATGTGATATCAGACGGATGGCCCCGATGGCTGGGTGTGCGCGCAACTGCTGCAACACGGTGGGCAAAGATTCCCCCGGAAATCCGAGGCGATGCATACCACTATCGATCTTGACCCAGACGTCAATTCGCCGGGTGAGGTTGACGTGGCTAAGCACTTCGAGCTGTGTGCTCGAATGGATAACTGGAGTCAGTGAGTATTGGGCAAGGAGTTCAAGTTCCTCGCGGTCACCGAACCCCGACAAGATGCAAATAGGATGAGTGCAATCGGCGTTGCGCAGCAGCAACGCTTCGTCGATGGATGCGACGGCAAACGCATCAGCATCACTCAAGGCTTTGCATGCAAGCACCGCTCCGTGGCCATAGGCATCTGCCTTGACCACCGCCATCACCTTGGATTTCGGGCAGAGATCCCTGACGACGCGTAGATTGCTACTTAGTACGTCGAAATCGATTTGAGCAAATGTCGGGCGGCTCATCCATAAATGCCCTCGTATGAGACATTGGCGTAGTTCTCAAATCGCGTGTATTCGCCGAGAAACGTCAGGCGAACGGTCCCGACTGGACCATTTCGCTGCTTTCCGATGATAATCTCCGCAGTTCCTTTATCTTGCGAATCTTCGTTATAGACCTCGTCACGGTAAATGAACAAAATCACATCCGCATCTTGCTCGATAGCTCCCGACTCCCGCAGGTCGGACATTACTGGTCTCTTGTTGGGCCGCTGTTCCAGACTACGATTCAATTGCGACAACGCGATTAGTGGTACATTGAGCTCCTTCGATAAGATCTTCAAAGACCGGGTAATGTTTGATATCTCCGTGGCACGATTCTCAGTACTCTCCGCAGCCTGCATTAGTTGCAGGTAGTCGACGATGATCAAGCCGAGACCTTGCTCACGGGCGAGCCGCCGCGCTCGAGTGCGTAACTCCAAGGGTGTGAGCGATGGGGTATCATCCACAAAGATTGGTTTGTCCGCGAGGATACTGAGTGTGCTGGTAAGACGTGGCCAATCATCATCATGCAGCTTGCCAGTCCTTAATTTCTGAGCGTTAATACGGCTCAAAGATGCCAACATTCGTGTCGCCAATTGCTGTCCGGGCATTTCCATGCTGAAGATTGCGACCGGAATATTCTGTTTTAATGCGGCCGCCTCGGCGATGTTCATCGCCAGCGCCGTCTTTCCCATCGATGGTCTGCCTGCAATGATGATAAGATCTGAGGATTGAAGCCCCGCCGTGTGGCTGTCTAGATCCTCAAATCCTGTTGCGATACCCGTCAAATCGCCACCTGAGGCGAATAGCTCCTCGATGCGTTCCATGCTTTGGGTCATTAAGTTTTTCAAAGGAGTAAACTGACCACCCCGTGTGGCATCATGCTGTGCGATGTCGAAGATCGTTTTTTCGGCATAGTCCAGCACTTCCCCTGGGCTGCGACCCTCTGGATTGAAGGCCCGCGCAGCGATGTTGTGGGAGCCCTGGATCAAACCCCTAAGAATGCTCCGGTCCCGGACTATGCGGGCATAGGCTACGAGATTAGCAGTGGTGGGAGTGTTGCGGGCAAGACTGCCAACATAGGCCAAGCCCCCTATTGATTCCAAGTATCCATTCTTCTCTAACCACTCGGACACGGTCACAACGTCAGCGGGATCCCCCACACTGCACAGGGTCGTAACCGCTTCGAATATCAACTTGTGGTTACGGTGGTAGAAGTCAGCTGCTGTGACTAGGTCTGCCACTTCATCCAACCGTGCGTTGTCCAACATAAGTCCACCAAGAAGCGACTGTTCCGCCTCCATTGCCTGGGGCGGCAACTTGATGGCATCCGGTTCCTGATTAGATGACCGGGGCAGCTGGGCAGGTTCTGTCATTTTGCCTCGATGGGGTGGCCGTCGGCCTTAGTCCGAATGACTAATCTTACTATGCAATGGGCACCCGTTGCAGGTGCGGCGTGGGGTGTAGGTTGGTACGGCATGCTGGCGTACCGACTGGGTATGAGCAGATCGTGAAACAGGACCTGAAACTAACGATGGGGATGAATGCTTGCGTACAGAGCTGTCTACGTCTCTGCCAGTACGGAAACGATTATGTTCAGATGCACCTCCGGATGCAATGACACGGATACCTCGTGATCGCCAATTTCTTTTAGCGGACCATCCGGCAGGTGTATCTCCGATTTGGAAAGCTCAAAGCCGATCTGTTGCATTGCCTCGGCGATATCCGTGGTACTGACTGAGCCAAACAGCTTACCCTCCTCCCCTACCTTGCGGGTCATTTGCACCGTCGCACCCTGCATTTGTTCAGCGCGCTCCTGGGCGACTTGTACTTTGGACATGGCCGCCTGTTCGAGTTCTCGTCGACGCTCCTCTATCGCTGCTTTTGCCTCAGGCGTTGCATGCACGGCTTTCTTTTGCGGGATTAAGTAGTTGCGCGCGTAGCCGGGCCTCACATTCACCTGATCGCCTAGGTCACCCAGATTTTGCACCTTCTCGAGCAGTATTATTTCCATGCTTATAGCCCGTGATCCTACTGATGACTGTCACTATATGGGAGCAGCGCCAAGTACCGTGCGGTCTTGATCGCGTCGGAGAGTTGTCGCTGGTAACGCGACTTAGTACCCGTACTGCGACTGGGTATAATTTTCCCCGTTTCAGTGAGGTAGTTTTTCAAAGTCGCGAGATCTTTATAATCGATCTCAGTGACCCCTGCCGCGGTAAAACGACAATACTTCTTACGTCTAAAATATCTGCTCATCGATCTGTCCTAGGGTTTACGAGCTCGGTTCACTGCCTGGTTCGGTTTTGTCTGACCCGGGATCCTCTTT
>JAOTYS010000717.1 GCA_029861795.1 Gammaproteobacteria bacterium
CGCGCCACCGCCGGGGTCGGCCAACGAACGGGCTGCGCCGAACAAGTCACGGTCATGAGGAGTGAGACGCCCTTCAGGCAGATCCGGCACGGCGGCCACGAAATAGGCCGGATCGGGAATTTGCTTGAGCGCTAACTCATGGTGCTGCACGGGTGGAGTAACAATGGATGCCGAACGGTCTGGTGATGTAGCGATGCCTCCACGGCGAATGCGAACCCTTCCCCGAGATCCTTCTCGCCTGGTTGATTGCGCCCGCGGGTCGCGCCGCACTCTCTGCAAACCAGACGTGACGACGCTGTGGTTCACCTCCCCCTGTTGTGATCGACTACGTCGATTCGACTGTTCGTTGTGAGGGTTGCGACGCGGACGACGAGATGAATCCGTCATGCCTGTCCCACTCCGACGGCATCGACTAATAGTTCGGCTACGTCTTTGACGTCTGGCCTCGGTTGAACCACACCCTCTAGCATCACTGCGCAATTGGGGCACGCCACAGCAACCATCTGTGTACCGGTGGCGCGCACATCCTCCATGCGCATATCAGGGATGCGTTGCTTACCGGGGATATCGGTCAGCGCTGCGCCGCCTCCTGCACCACAACAACGTGAGCGCATCCCAGATCGTTCCATCTCAGCTACGCGAAACCCCATCTGCTGCAGTAAAAACCGTGGCGCTTCGATCTCTCCGTTGTAGCGTCCCAAATAGCAAGGATCGTGATAGGTAACAGAGCTATCGGTGCCGTGGCGAATACGTAAGCGGTGTTCTCGTATTAATCGAGCGAAGAATGTGGTGTGGTGTTCAACCTGATAACGTCCTCCCATGGCTGGATACTCGTTCTTAAGACAATGAAGGACGTGTGGGTCGCAGGTCACAATGCGACCAAAATTGTACTTGCTTAAGGTAGCAATATTGCGTTGTGCCAAATCCTGAAACAAAGCGTCGTCGCCAAGCCGACGCGCTACATCACCGATATCTAGTTCTTGCTCTCCCAACACGGCAAAATCAACTGCCGCAATTCGCAACAGTGCCACGACGGCTTTTAGCACACGTTGATTACGCAAGTCGAAGGCTGCATCACCGACCCAAAACAAAACTTCGACTTGCTGCTTGTCCGCCATGCGTGGTAAATTTTGATCGCTCGCCCAATCCATTCGGCTATTTGGTGCGAACCCCCCGGGATTGTCGGTGTAACGCAAATCTTCCAGGACCTGTGCCCCCTTGCCCGGGGTCTTTCCTTGTTCCATGGTAAGAAATCGTCGAATATCAATAATGGCGTCAACGTGCTCAATCATCATCGGGCATTCATATACACAGGCGCGGCAGGTCGTACATGACCACACCGTATCCGGACCAATTAACCCTGGCACTATGGCCTGGTCGGGCGCACCATGAGCTTGACCGATGGCGCGACCCGGATGACCGTTGCCACGGTAGTTGGCATCGCTGCGCGGACCAGACAAACCCACCACCAGATCTTGAATGAACTTCTTGGGACTGAGCGGTTGCTGCGCGGCATAGGCAGGACAGGCTACCTCGCAACGACCGCACTCCACACACGCATCGAACGCGAGCAGACGATTCCAGGGGAAGTCACTAGGATTCTCGACGCCTAACTTTGGCGAATCCAACTCAAGCGGCTGCAATCCGGAATCGAGCTTGGTGCCAGTGAAGCGTCCGGGCCGCGGATGAAACGCAAGATGTAAGGCCCCAGCAAAAGCATGCTTCATCGGTCCGCCCCATGCGGCACCCATCAAAATCTCTGCCAACCCCCACAGCAGCAACGCACCGAACACTAGCTGGCTTGCCGCGCCCACGCCAAGCTGTAAGCCAAGCACCGCGATGGCGAGTAACGCAAGACTCAACGCCAATCGATTCCAACCACCTTGCGACAATGACTCGGACTTCCGCGATAGTCGCCGCAAGGCCACAAATACCGCACCAAGAAACATAGTTGCCGCGGCGATCGGTAAAGTATAGATAAAAACGTTAGAGCGAATCCCTAAGAGATAGATGACCAACATCAACAACAATATGGCTACAAAACCCCCTGCCGTTGCGACATGGGCGCGGGCTATGTATTTGTCCCGAGCAACCACATCGTGAAGATCGACCAGGTAGCGCTTGGGCAATGCCAGCAGACCTCGC
>JAOTYS010000211.1 GCA_029861795.1 Gammaproteobacteria bacterium
AATGACAAGTTCTACAGTTTCCGCCTTGTTCATCCTTGAAGAATTCTTTTCCTTCTTCTGCGTCAGCCGTCACCTGTGTGTAAGGAACTATACTAAGAAAACAACTGGCCGAAATCAGAACGATAAGTCTTTTCATCTAAATTGATCCTTGTGCGAAGTCTGTCAACATAGATCACCGAGAAACTTACTGCCCATCGTTTTTGTATGATTGACCTGCGTCCATTTTATGAACCGTTGTGTAGAGTATCAATCTGAAGTTGGCGCGATTCATATTCTTGTCTTAGGATTTGAATACCTATACTATAACTTCTCAATACTCCTCTATTTGAAATTGGCTAGGTAATCTGTTTATGTTGAATGGTTACGAGCCAATAGATGCTTAGATTATTTCCGGGGATACGTGCCACGATCCATTGTACGGAAAACATTGATACAAGTACCCTACTACTGAGATACCCTCATATAAGCGTTTACCCATGCGGCGTTACCTCATACCTCTCGCATTATTTCTTACCATCGTAGTATTTCTGGGCATAGGCCTCAACAAAGATCCACGATTGGTGCCTTCGCCATTGATAGGCAAACAGGCGCCTGACTTTTCCTTGCCAAAGTTGCGTGATTCCGGACAACCACTGACTCGGGATGATCTATTAGGCAAGGTTTCATTGTTAAACGTTTGGGCGACATGGTGCGTTGCCTGCAGGGCCGAGCACGGTATATTGCTCCAGATTGCCCGCGATAGTGGAATTCCGATCTACGGTCTGAACTATAAGGATGTGCGCAGTGATGCGCTACAATGGCTAGAGCAATTAGGCGATCCATATGTCGCGAATGCATTTGACGTGGATGGCCGCGTAGGTATCGATTTCGGTGTGTACGGTGTGCCTGAGACCTATGTGGTGGATCCACAGGGCGTCATCGCCTATAAGCAGATTGGACCCATCACTCCGGAAGTGTGGAAAAGCGAAATGCTGCTGGTCGTGGAGGAACTAGAACGACAAAGGAGCTCGGCTAACTCCAAGGCCGCTGCATTTCAGTCTGAGAAGGTGGTTGATTAGTCCCATGATCCTTATTTCTCTGGTTCACCCCGCGGATTGATAGCGCAGATCCTTGCAAGAAGTTCTTGCATATTCTCCCGGCGCACCGAAGGGATTAGACTGATTGAACTTTGAGTAAGTTGCGCTTTACCAATTGAATTCAAATGGCGTGCCCGATACCCAGTTGGATTTCATCACGGTATCTTGTCGTTGATAGTGACACGGACGACGTCATTACTACCGAGGTCGACCGGCGATACCGAACCTCTTAGGTCACCGCTTTGCGGCATGGCGTTGCCGGATTTGGATATCCGTGCACCCACGGTGACAGTGGAAAACTTGGATAACATCAGGGCAGGCGCCATCGCTGTCGAATCGTCGAGAGTCACGGTAACGGGTAGATCCTTGGCTTGTTTACGGACGATTGCGAGTGGCATCCTGGGGCCTTCAGTGGCGCGAGCGAAGATAAAAAGTGTATCCTGCAGTGACAGTTGCTCTGTTAGATCGGGATCCAATTCGACGTGCACTGTAATGGTTTTTGCTGAGCTCACAGAGGTTCCAGCTGGTCTAGCGGCATCAACTTGTTCAGAGTTGTCGATTTTTGACTCTGCGTCTTGTATCTGCTGCGCAATAATACGGGAGTCTTCGCTACCTACCGGCAACATCGGCGCGACACGCTTAAAATAATTAGTGGCCTCGGCAAAATCACGCTTCTCATAGTGGAGTTGACCCATCATCCACAATCCCTTTGTATTTTCAGGTTCAATGGCAAGTGCTTTGCGGAGCAGTTCTGCTGGCATTCCCGAGAGTCTACGACCGTTTGCCATGGCAACAGCGCCCGCGTATTCGATCAATAGGGACGCGTTTGTGTCGCCAGCCAGGCGATAGGCGTTGGCATAAGCCCCAACCGCGTCGCTATAATGCTGCATAAACATATTGCTACGCCCAAGCATTATCCATCCATCAATATCGTCAGGTTGCGAGCGAAGATGCTCAGCCAGTCTTGCAACCATCTCTTCTATAGACTGTTGCTCTATGGCTTCACCAGCGACGTCGTTGGAGGGAGACAAACCTGCATTTTGAGAACGGGCGAGCAAGTCGTTGTTGCCAAGCACCTGGTAGAGCGACACAGAGACCACAGGAATTGCGAGAGCAAGTGTCGCGATTACCCAACGATTCGACTTCAAAGGGTTTGCGGGCTTGGAAGCGCCGTCCTCAGATAGATCCTGCAGCAGTGCTTTTTCAAGGTCGATGCGCCCGGCAGCGTACTCAGTTTGGGCGAGTTTTCCGTTTTTTAGATCCAGATCAAGCTCAGCCAGTTGTTGCTTGATCACCGCGACATTTGCCTCATTTCGGCTAATGTCAACCGTTCTGCGCTGGCGTAGCATTGGCAGTAGCACGAATCCCATCGCGACAACAATCATGACACCCGCGAGTATCCAGAAGAGAGTCATAGTAGATTAATGATCCTCAGATCGTATCTCCTCACTGTTAATGAGCTTGACTAAGTTTTAAGCTAACGTGAAATTACTTCGGTTTGAGTCGATGGGGATTGTAGCGCATAAAACCAGTTCATTGCTGAGCGGCTCGCTAAAGAGGCGAATGGATCTTATAGGTTCACCTCCGAGTGGCGTAACGACTTAAGTGCCCCCGTGATCGGAGAGCCGACAGATGGATCCGGTAATGTCAACGCCAGAAAAATTGGGAATAGCAAAAGATGAGTCTATGGAGCGGGAGATTATTTGTGACTTTTATCACCTATAACATGTCCGACACTTCTCAGTACACACTGGAATTCTTGGTTAGCAGACTGCGAACAGCGACCTGAACACGATGATACGATCGTTTGTGAGAACCATCGACTGATGCCGCGGGTGATGGCAATCTGGCGTATTCTGCATATCATCGCGTCGTGGTTTGTTGCGTCAAACTCGAATGACCAATGACTTTTCCCTAGTAGCGCGCAACTTAGAGTGTATCCGTGGCACCCGAGCGCTTTTTACTGACTTGACATTTTCTGTTCAAAGCAAACAGATGTTGCTGTTGGAGGGACGTAACGGAAGCGGAAAGACATCATTGCTGCGCATGTTATGCGGCATTCGGTTGCCGGATGCCGGGAGTGTGAAATGGTGCGGCGAGGATATCTTCAAACTCGGTGCTGAATACCGCGAATATTTCTGCTACGTGGGGCATAAAGATGCAATTAAGCAGGACTTAACGCCCTACGAGAACCTTCGAATTGCGCAAGTGTTGGGCAACTCTCGTTTCGACAGATCGATCGACGAAGCGCTTGAGCAGTTTGGTTTATATGGTTATGAAGATCTGCTGACGCGAAATTTGTCCGCCGGGCAGCAGCGTAGACTGTCGTTAGCCCGTTTGGTCGTGACCGACTCACCATTGTGGCTTCTGGATGAGCCGTTTACGTCTCTGGACAGGGATGGCATTAAAATTGTCCAGGATGTAATGGCAGGGCATATAGAAACAGGCGGTATGATTATTTTGACTACACACCATAAAGTTGATCTAGAGGGACCTGGCTTGCAGCGGATCGATTTATCACAATGCATCAGCGATCGCTAATAAATGCGTTTGTAATACTATTGAAGCGGGATATGCTTCTGGCCCTGCGAAGGAGAGCGGAAATAGTCAACCCGCTATTGTTTTTCGTCCTGGTGACTACGCTTTTTCCACTCGGTATTGGTGACAATCCAAGCGTTTTGAAGATTGCGGGCCCAGGCGTAATTTGGGTGGCCGCATTGTTGTCAGCGCTATTGTGTCTGGACGGGATGTTTCGTTCCGATTTTGAAGACGGGTCGTTAGAACAATTGATGTTAAGTCCGCACCCAGTTTCTCTATTGGTGATCGCTAAGATCACGGGTCACTGGCTGGTTACGGGCCTGCCTTTGCTTATTGTTGCTCCATTGCTCGGCATACTACTGTCTTTGCCTGGCAAGGCGATTGGGGTGCTACTGGTCACATTACTACTAGGAACACCTGTCTTGAGTCTAATCGGGGCTGTTGGTGTGGCCCTGACGGTTGGGCTACGACGTGGCGGCATTATTTTATCGTTGTTAGTATTGCCCCTTTATGTGCCAGTACTGATATTCGCTTCCACTGCCGTAGACGCCGCCGCTGCTGGGATTGCTGTCACAGCGCAACTCTATATGTTGGGGGCGATATTAGTGCTGGCCTTCAGTCTTGCGCCACTTGCCACCGCAGCATCGTTACGAATCAGCCTAAGTTGAGATGTTTGTGCGTAGTCTAAATAAGCTAGCATCGCCGAGATATTTCTATATCCTGGCTGGTCGATTAGTGCCTTGGATCGGTGTAGTGTGCGTCGTGTTAGTGCTTATTGGTCTTTATTGGGGATTGGTGATCGCGCCAGCCGATTATCAACAGGGCGATAGCTACCGCATCATTTTTATACATGTTCCCAGTGCCTGGATGTCACTTTTCATATATATGGTGATGGCGGTTTGCAGCGCGATCGGTCTGATCTGGCATATCAAACTCGCAGAAGTCGTCGCCATCAGCAGCGCGCCGATTGGCGCGTCATTCACGTTCCTTGCACTGGCCACTGGCTCGCTATGGGGTAAGCCGATGTGGGGCACATGGTGGGTGTGGGACGCTCGGTTGACGTCGGAACTATTGTTGTTGTTCTTATATTTTGGTGTAATTGCTTTGTATAACGCGATCGAAGATAAACGCGTTGCTTCGAGGGCGGCTGGTATTCTTGCGATCGTCGGTGTCGTCAACATACCCATCATCCATTATTCGGTCCAGTGGTGGAATACGCTTCATCAGGGACCGACGGTCACTAAATTTGATACTCCATCGATCGATATCAGCATGTTAATCCCGTTGTTGATCATGGCGGTCGCCTTCAAACTCTACTATGTAGTGTTGGTGTTGATGCGATCCCGCCGTGAGATGTTGTTACGGGAACGCAACACAAAGTGGGTCCAGGACCTGGTTGAGGTGCAATGAGTCTTAGCGAATTTTTCCATATGGGTGGATACGCCTTTTACGTGTGGGCCTCATACGGCCTTGCTTTGGTGGTCCTTATCGCAAATGTGTTGGTGTCAGTTTGGCAGCACAAGAAGCTGATCGCGTATTTCCAGGGTAAGGGCCGGCGTGCACGGCGGACTCTGTAGTGATCATCCGCAGAATCCTTGATCTGGGACAGGAAAACATTATTGTCTGTCTGAAATATATAACCGCATGACTCCTACTCGCAAGAAACGTCTTTACCTGGTTGTGATGATTATTGTCGGCATTGGTGTGGCGACAGGATTGGCGATCAGTGCCTTCAATGAAAACCTGATGTTCTTCTACGCTCCTAGTGAGGTCATCGCCGGCGAGGCGCCACGGGACCACGCATTTCGTGTCGGTGGTATGGTGACCAAAGGCAGTGTGAAGCGACAGGCCGACGGGCTTACAGTCAGGTTTGATCTGACCGACTACGTGGAGACGGTTACTGTCGAATACACGGGTATCCTTCCCGATCTATTTCGAGAAGGTCAAGGCACGGTATCAAAGGGCCGACTGCGTGACGACGGTGTGTTTGTGGCTGATGAGGTCCTCGCCAAACACGATGAAAACTACATGCCCCCAGAAGTTAGTGACGCATTGAAAGCAGCTCATGTCAAAGGCATCAAAACTACCGGTACAGGGGAGGTTCAGCCTTGACTCCGGAACTGGGACACTTTGCCTTAATCCTTGCGCTGTGTATGGCCGTGATCCAGGCGAGCTTTCCGCTGGCAGGGACTTTCACCAGGATGGAGTCGTGGATGGCGCTTGGCCGGACGACCGCGTGGGGGCAGTTTACTTTCGTTGCTATTGCCTTCGCGTGTCTTGTTTACGCTTTTCTCACCAATGACTTCTCCGTTGCGTACGTCGCCCACAACTCCAATACCCTTCTTCCGTCCGTATATAAGGTGTCTGCCACATGGGGCGGGCATGAGGGGTCTCTACTGTTGTGGGTGTTAATGCTGTGCGGGTGGGGGGTTGCGGTTGCGCTTTTCAGTCGGAATTTGCCGGCTGAAGTATTGGCCCGCGTTCTATCCGTGCAAGGAATGGTAAGCATCGGGTTTCTATTGTTTATGCTATTGACGTCAAACCCGTTCGATCGCCATTTCCCGATCCCCACGGAAGGGCGCGACTTGAACCCACTATTACAGGACCCGGGTCTCGCCATTCACCCGCCGATGTTATATATGGGTTATGTGGGGTTCTCTGTGGCCTTTAGTTTCGCACTCGCTGCGCTCATTGGCGGCAAACTTGATAGTGCGTGGGCACGTTGGTCCCGTCCCTGGACCACGGTAGCCTGGGTCTTCTTGGGCATCGGGATTACGCTGGGCAGCTGGTGGGCCTACAACGAGCTAGGTTGGGGCGGTTGGTGGTTCTGGGATCCGGTTGAAAACGCATCGATCATGCCATGGTTAATGGGCACCGCCCTGATGCATTCACTGGCGGTCTCGGAGAAGCGGGGTGCATTTAAGAGCTGGACGGTATTGCTCGCGATCTCGGCGTTTTCGCTGAGCCTGCTGGGTACGTTCTTAGTACGCTCCGGCGTGCTGACCTCGGTTCATGCGTTTGCTACCGACCCGGCACGAGGCATTTTTATTCTGATTTTTCTGGGGATCGTCATTGGGGGTTCGCTCACGCTTTATGCGTGGAGAGCGCCCGCGGTAGCGGGAGGAGGTCGTTTTGACCTGATTTCGCGAGAAACATTTTTGTTAGGCAACAACGTGATTCTGGTCGGAATTACAGCGTTGATCTTGCTGGGTACCTTGTTCCCCTTAATTTATGACGCACTGGGTTGGGGCAAGATATCAGTGGGCTTTCCTTGGTTTAATCGCATGTTTGTCGCTTTTATGCCGCTGCTGATTATTCTCATGGGGATCGGTCCGGCCACCAATTGGAAATATCACGATCCTCGTGATCTGCTGCGCCGCCTAAGTCCTGCGTTCCTGCTAAGCGTAGGTCTCGGTCTGCTGTTGCGTTGCCGATTCATTCTGGTGCCTCAATGATGGTGGGGCTCGGAATTTTTCTGGCAACGTGGTTAGTATTTTCCTTGATCATCTCTGTGCGCAACCGGTTTCGAAACAAGGAAACACTTCGAGACGTTGGGCGAGATCTGGTCGGGCCAGGGCGGAGCTTTTACGGAATGATCGTTGCGCACTTAGGTGTGGCGGTCGCCACTATTGGCGTGACCTTGGTATCGGCATACGGCATCGAGAAGGACGTGCGGATGTCGCCAGATCAGGATTTTGAAATGGCAGGGTATACGTTTCAGTTCCAGGGCGTCACCGAGGCTCGAGGACCGAATTACCAAGCGCAGCGGGGACAGATTCGAGTGGTTCGAAGCGATACAGAAGTTGCCACGCTATACCCGGAGAAGCGCAGCTATTTTGCGCAGACTAATCCTATGACGGAATCGGCGATCGATGTTGGGCTGACTAGGGATCTTTATGTGTCTCTGGGCGAGTCGCTTGGAGACGGCGCCTGGAGTGTGCGCCTATATTATAAACCGTTTATTCGTTGGATCTGGTTAGGGGGAGTGCTAATGGGGCTCGGGGGCATTTTGGCCGTCTCGGACCGTCGTTACCGAATACGTGCAAGTCGTAAGAGCACACCGGCCGTTAGCGTACCTAGTTCAGACCTCGCGAACGAGAGAGCCGGGAGCTGACATGGCACGCCATTTGATCGTGATGTTGGCACTCATCTTATTGGTTGCTACTGAGAGTGCTAACGCAACGCTGGAATCTTTTGACTTTACTGATTCGGTGAGTGAACAACGTTTCCGAGGGCTGATCGAGGAGTTGCGTTGTTTGGTTTGCCAGAATGAATCGCTCCTAGCATCACAGGCGGACCTGGCGAGAGACTTGCGCGAAGAGGTCTATACCATGATGGCGGAAGGTAAAACGGACGCCGAGGTCATTACGTTTTTAGTCGACCGAT